>JAYSFH010000005.1:10635-12385 GCA_041913405.1 Dongia sp.
TGCCCAACCACCTCCATGTGCCGGTCACGATCCAGGCGCTCAAAGCGGGGAAGCACGTGCTCTGCGAGAAGCCGATCGCCTTGACCGCCGCCGAGGCCGAGCAGTTGGTCGAGGCCGAGCGCGCCTCCGGCAAGCTGGTGGCGGAGGCCTTCATGGTGCGCTGGCATCCGCAATGGCTGACCGCGCGCAAGCTGGTGGCGGAAGGCCAGATCGGCGAGGTGCGCGCGGTCCAGGTGAGCTTCAGCTATTTCAACGACGACCCGAACAACGTCCGCAACATGAACGACATCGGCGGCGGCGGCATCTACGACATCGGCTGCTACTGCATCATTTCCGGCCGCTGGTTCTTCGGCACGGAGCCGGAGCGCGTGGTCTCGATCATCGACCGCGACCCGAAATTCGGCACCGACCGCCTGGCCAGTGCGCTGGTCAAGTTCCCCGGCAACCGCCAGCTCTCCTTCATGGTCTCGACCCAGCTCGTGCCCTACCAGCGGGTCCAGGTGTTCGGCACCACGGGCCGGATCGAGATCGAGATCCCGTTCAACGCGCCCCCGGGCTATCCCTGCCGCATCTTCAAGGACAGCGGCAAGGACCTGAAGGGCAGCAGCATCGAGACCATCGCGGTCGAGCCCTGCGATCAGTACACGCTCCAGGCCGAAGCCTTCTCCAAGGCGGTGCGCAAGGAAGAAGCCTGGCCCTTCCCGATCACCGACGCTGTGCAGCAGATGCGCATCATCGACGCCCTCTATAAGAGCGGCGAAAGCCAGAAGTGGGAGGCGGTGTAGGCAGAGGACCGTTCGGGACCGCGCTCACGCCGCGTCGGCCCCCGCAAGAAGATCGACGCCGGCAATGCGCGATTTTCAAATGAGAACAAAACTGGTATATTTCTGATCCTTGGCGCTCGACCTGTGTCTGCCCGGATCGCGCCTGAACCTTTACAGGGCCTTTACCGGGTAAAATTCGCGGCTGGCCCGCCTGCCTGATATTTTCTGAATATAGATCAATGGTTTAGGAGATATTTGGCGCCCGTCGGAGGGTGCGGGTCCGTAAAGGTAGCGCCCGCAAGGTTGATCGGCCTCCTTTCCCGGCGGCAATCCTGACTTCGCCCTTGCCTCGCCCTTGGAAAAGCCTATATTCCCGGCAAATCCCAGGGTCGTTATGAGATCCAGATAAGGGTGGGCCAACGGCCCGCCTTTTTTATTGCCCGAGTCTCGAGACGGCGCCCTGGGAATTTCGCGACACGGACCGACAGAGAAGCATGGCGCTGAGCCAGACGATCGAACGCATCATCACGCCGACTGTGGAAGGCATGGGCTATGAGCTCGTGCGCCTCACCGTCTCCGGCGGCCAGCGCAAGACCCTCCAGGTCATGGCGGAGCGCAAGGACGGCATCAACATGTCGCTCGACGATTGCACGCATCTGTCGCGGGCGATCTCGGCGGTGATGGATGTCGAAGACCCGATCGAGGGCGCCTATTCGCTCGAAGTCTCCTCGCCCGGCATCGACCGGCCGCTGACCCGGGCCAAGGATTACGAGCGCTTCGCCGGCTTCGAGGCGAAGCTCGAGACCCGCGCGCCGATCGACGGCCGCAAGCGCTTCAAGGGCAAGCTGCTGGGCCTGGAAGCCTCGACCGTGAAGATCGAAGTGGAAGGCGCGGCGCTCGCGCTGCCGCTGGAGGAAATCGAGAAAGCCAAGCTGGTGCTGACGGACGATCTCATTGCCGCGCATCAGGCCAATGACGAACCAGAA
>JAYSFH010000005.1:12395-24127 GCA_041913405.1 Dongia sp.
GAAGCCATGGCCATGGACACCACGATCGCCATCCCCCGGATGGAGCTGCTGCAGGTCGCCGACGCGGTCGCCCGCGAGAAGAGCATCGACCGCGACGAAGTGCTGATCGCGATGGAGCAGGCGATCCAGAAGGCGGGTCGCTCGAAATACGGCCATGAGCACGACATCCGTGCCGCGATCGACCGCAAGACCGGCGAGATCAAGCTGACCCGCGTGCAGGAAGTGGTCGATACGGTCGTCGAGAACGAAGCGACCCAGATCCCGCTCAAGGCCGCGCATCGCCGCGACGCCAGCCTGAAGGTCGGCGATTTCATCATCGACGACCTGCCGCCGATCGATTTCGGCCGCATCGCCGCCCAGACCGCCAAGCAGGTCATCGTCCAGAAGGTCCGCGAGTCCGAGCGCAAGCGCCAGTTCGAGGAGTTCAAGGACCGCAAGGGCGAGATCATTAACGGCCTGGTGAAGCGGGTCGAGTTCGGCAACGTGACCGTGGACCTCGGTCGCGGCGAAGCCATGCTGCGCCGGGACGAGCTGCTGCCGCGCGAAACCTTCCGCAACGGCGACCGCGTCCGCGCCTTGATCCTCGATGTGCGCGAAGAGCCGCGCGGGCCGCAGATTTTCTTGAGCCGCACCCATCCCGATTTCATGGCGAAGCTGTTCGCCCAGGAAGTCCCGGAAATCTACGACGGCATCATCGAGATCAAGGCCGTGGCCCGCGACCCGGGCAGCCGCGCCAAGATCGCCGTCATCTCCCATGACAGCGGCATCGATCCGGTCGGGGCCTGCGTCGGTATGCGCGGCAGCCGCGTCCAGGCCGTGGTCCAGGAGCTCCAGGGCGAGAAGATCGACATCATTCCCTGGTCGCCGGATCCGGCCACCTTCGTCGTCAACGCCCTCGCCCCGGCCGAAGTCGCCAAGGTCGTGCTCGACGAGGATTCTGGCCGTATCGAGGTCGTGGTCCCCGACGAGCAGCTCAGCCTCGCGATCGGCCGCCGCGGCCAGAACGTGCGGTTGGCCTCGCAGCTGACCGGCTTCGACATCGACATCCTGACCGAAGAGCAGGAGAGCAAGCGGCGCCAGGAAGAGTTCAAGACCCGCTCGCAGATGTTCATGGACGCCCTTGATGTCGACGACGTCATTGCCCAATTGCTGGTGACCGAAGGGTTCACCTCCATTGAAGAAGTCGCCTTCGTCCCGACCGAGGATCTGGCCGGCATCGAGGGTTTCGACGAGGACGTCGCCACCGAGCTGAAGACCCGGGCGGTCGCCTGGATCGAAGCCGAGGCCGAGCGCATGAACGTGCGCCGCCGCGAGCTCGGCGTCGCCGACGACGTGGCCGCCATCGAGGGCCTGACCCCGGCCATGCTGGTCGCCTTGGGCGAGAAGGGCGTGAAGTCGCTGGACGATCTCGCCGACCTCGCCGCCGACGAGCTCAACGACGAGAAGGACGGAATCCTCAAGGACTTCGAGGTTTCGACCGAGGACGCCAACGCCATCATCATGGCGGCCCGCGCCCACTGGTTTGAGGACGAGAAGAAGGCCTGAAGCAGCGCATGGATGCAGTTATGAGCCCGGTCAAGGACGGAGAGGAAGCGATGCCGCTCGGCGCCGCGGCCGATTCCACCTTGCCGGAGCGGAGCTGCATCGTGACCCGCCAGGCCCTGGAGAAGGACCAGCTGATCCGCTTCGTGCTTGGGCCCGACAACGCGATCGTGCCCGACCTCTCGGAAAATCTTCCCGGCCGGGGCTATTGGGTCACGGCCAGCCGCAAGGTTCTGGACGAAGCGGTTAAGAAGAACGCCTTTGCCAAGGCGATGCGGGCGCCGGTCAAGCCTGATCCGGATCTGGTGGCGCGGGTGACCGGGCTTATCGACCGGCAGGTCGTCGATCTGCTGGGTCTGGCCCGGCGAAGTGGCAGTTTGGTGACGGGTTTCGAAAAGGTCGATGTCGCTTTGCGCACCGGCAAGGCGGTTCTGCTGATCGAGGCCAAGGATGCCGGGGCGGATGGGCGCGCAAAGCTGGCGCGACACACCCTTCCTGGAGTAGAGATATGGGCGCCGCTGACGGCCGAGCAGCTCGGCCGGGCTATCGGACGGGACTTTGCCGTGCATGTCGCGGTTGCCCCGGGCGGTTTAGCCAACCGTCTCAAGACGGTGCTGCGGCGCCAACAAGGCCTTTCTGACGACGGGGTTGCCGGTGCGGGCCACGCATCGGCTCAACCTCGGACCGAATAAACGAAGCGACCAAGCGGAACTGGAACTGAAGCAACGATGAGCAACGAAACCGAAGCCCCGACCCGGAAACCGCTCAAGCTGTCCTCGCCGGGCAAGCTGGAGCTGAAGAAGACGGTCGATGGCGGCCAGGTTCGCCAGAGCTTCCCGCATGGCCGCACCAAGACGGTCACGGTCGAGCTGAAGAAGAAGCGCACCTACACCCAGGGCGCCGGCGGCAAGATGACCGAGGTCCCGCACGAGGCCGAGGCCAAGCTTGGCCTGACCACGCCGGCACCGGCCGCGGTGGAGGTTGACGACCGTCCGCACCACACCCTGACCGAGCATGAGCGGGTCGCCCGCACCAAGGCGCTCGAGCAGGCCAAGCGCGACGAGGACGTCCGCAAGCAGTTCGAAGAGGAAGAGGCCAAGCGCGCCGCCGAACGGACCGAGCGCGAGAAGGCCGAGGTCGACAAGCGCCGCCGCGAAGAGGAAGAGCGCAAGGCTGCCGAGGAAGCCACCAAGGTCGCGCGCGAGACCCAGGCGCAGGCCGCGGCGGTGACGGCCGCGCGCGCCGAGAAGACGGCCGAGGCGGGCGCGCATGCCCATGTCGGCAAGATGCATCTCAACAAGGCGATGGCCAAGCAGGCGACCGAAGAGGCGGAAGACGCGCCGCGTCGTCGCGTCGGCATCCCCGGTCGCCCGGCCGTGGCCCCGAAGCCCGCGCCGACCCGCACCCGCGGCGCCGAGCGCCGCGGCGGTGCCAAGCTGACCGTGGTCCAGGCCCTCGACACCGAGGGCAGCGAACGCACCCGTTCGGTGGCGGCCTTCCGCCGTCGCACCGAGAAGGAGAAGCGCGCGCTGATGATGGATCAGGGCGCGGCCTTGAAGGTCGTGCGCGACGTCATCGTGCCGGAAGCGATTACCGTCCAGGAGCTCGCGAACCGCATGGCGGAGCGCGGCGGCGACGTGATCAAGGCGCTGATGAAGATGGGCGTGATGGCGACCATCAACCAGACCATCGATGCGGACACGGCGGAGCTGGTGATCAGCGAGTTCGGCCATCGCATGCGCCGCGTCTCCGCGTCCGACGTCGAAGTCGGCGTCGAGGGCGAGGAGGATGCAGCCGAGCACCTGCTGCCGCGGCCGCCGGTCGTGACCATCATGGGCCACGTCGATCACGGCAAGACCTCGCTGCTGGACGCGATCCGCCAGGCCGATGTCGCGGCCCATGAGGCGGGCGGCATCACCCAGCATATCGGCGCCTATCAGGTGACCACGCCGTCGGGGAAGAAGATCACCTTCATCGACACGCCGGGCCACGCGGCCTTCACCGAGATGCGCGCCCGCGGCGCCAACGTGACCGACATCGTCGTGCTGGTCGTCGCCGGCGATGACGGCATCATGCCGCAGACCGTCGAGGCGATCCGCCATGCCAAGGCCGCGGAAGTGCCGATCCTGGTCGCCATCAACAAGATGGATAAGCCGGATGCCAATGCGCAGAAGGTCCGACAGGAGCTGCTGAACCACGAGTTGGTGACCGAAGAGCTGGGCGGCGACGTGCTGACCGTCGAAGTCTCGGCCAAAACCAAGATGAATCTCGACAAGCTCGAGGAAACCCTGCTGCTGCAGGCCGAAATCCTCGACCTCAAGGCCAACCCGGACCGTATGGCCCAGGGTGCGGTCATCGAGGCCAAGCTGGAGCGCGGCCGCGGCGCGGTGGCGACGCTCCTCGTGCAAAAGGGCACGCTCCATGTCGGCGACATCTTCGTGGCCGGCACCGAATGGGGCCGCGTCCGCGCGATGCTCGACGAGCGCGGCGCGAATGTGGAGACCGCGGGACCCGCGACCCCGGTCGAGGTGCTCGGTCTCCAGGGCACGCCGCAGGCGGGCGATGTCTTCTCGGTGGTCGAATCCGAAGCCCGCGCCCGCGAGATCACCGAGTTCCGCCAGCATCAGCTCCGCCAGAAGCAGGCGGCCGCGGGTGCGCGCGGCACGCTCGAGGAGATGTTCTCCAAGATCGCGACCGGCGAGGCCAAGGAACTGCCGGTGGTGATCAAGGCCGACGTGCAGGGCTCGGTCGAGGCGATCGTCAACAGCCTCAACAACCTCTCCACGGATGAAGTTGCCGTGCGGATCCTGCATTCCGGCGTCGGCGGCATCAACGAATCCGACGTGACCCTGGCCCGCGCTTCGGGCGGCCTGATCATCGGCTTCAACGTCCGTGCGAATCCGCAGGCGCGCGAGCTGGCCAAGCGCGATCATGTCGATATCCGCTACTACTCGATCATCTACAACGTGGTGGATGACGCGAAGGCGGCTCTGTCGGGCATGCTGGCGCCGACCCTGCGCGAGCAGTTCCTGGGCAATGCCGAGATCCGCGAGATCTTCAACATCACCAAGGTCGGCAAGGTCGCCGGCTGCATGGTGACCGAAGGCCAGGTCAAGCGCGGCGCCAAGGTGCGCCTGCTGCGCGACAACGTGGTGATCCACGAGGGCACGCTGAAGACCCTCCGCCGCTTCAAGGACGAAGTCCGCGAGGTCAAGGAAGGCTTCGAATGCGGCATGGCCTTCGAGAACTACGACAACATCCAGAAGGGCGACGTCATCGAGTGCTTCGAGATGGAAGAAGTCGCCCGAGCCCTGGCGTAGCTTCGGGTTCGATAGAGTGATAAGGGGCCGGATGGAAACATCCGGCCTTCTTCTTTTTAGGCTCGTTGCAACAACCTCTCGATCGTCACCCCAAGGCCAAGCCTTGGCATGACGACGGAGTTTTGGGATCTGCTCAGCGCGAGGCGTGCTACGATCTCTGCATGCCCGAACCCTTCCCCGTCCACTTCGTCGACTATGACCCCGACTGGCCGCGGCAGGCCCAGGAGCGAATCGCGCGGCTGCGGGTGCTGGAGCCGGTGCTGGTCGCAGCACACCACATCGGCTCGACCGCGGTGCCGGGCATGATCGCCAAGCCGATCATCGATCTCATGCTGCTGGTCACCGATCTCGCGGCTCTGGATCAGGAGCGCGCGGCGGTCGAGGCGCTCGGCTACCGCTGGCATGGCGAAGTCGGCATTCCCGGGCGGCGCTACTGCACGCGCGACGTGGGCACGCGACGGATGGCCCAGCTTCACTTCTTCACCATGGGTTCGCCCGACGCGCACCGCCATCTCGCCTTCCGGGATTATCTGCGCACCCATCCCGGCGCCGCATCCGCCTATGCCGCAGCGAAACGGCGCGCAAGGGACCAGCATCCCGGCGATTCCCACGCCTACGGCGCGGCAAAGCAGCCCTGGATCGATCAGACCGAGGCCCAGGCGCTGGCCTGGTACAACGGGCGGATGGCCTGACGCCGGTCGGCTATTCCTCGACGTGAACCGCGATCTTGCCGGCGCGGACCGCGGCCTTGAGCGTGGCGTGGTCGCGCTCGGCCTGGTCGGCATAGGCGATGGCAAACTTGCCCATGGCTTCGTCGAAATTGTCCTGACTGCCGAGATACCCGGCGATCTCCAGCTCCCGGGCGCTGGCCTTGGTGTGGGCCCGTGCCAGCACCCAGCCGCACATCTTGGCATAGAAGGTCAACGCTGCTGCGTCCATGGTCTCGACCATTGGCTTGATCTTCACGTCACGCAGCTGGCGCATGTAACCGCGCTTGCCGCTGCGTCCGCTGGCCCAGCCCATGAACACGTCGGTCGCCGGCTGCATCAGCCGCTGTCCCATGACCACGCGCTGGCCGGGATGGTCGTAGACGCTCTCGCCGGCATAGGGTTCGAGCACCGACGGCCGGGCCTCCTTCCATTGCAGGAACAGCGGATCGTTGTTGGCCGACATCATCAGAATGACGAGGCAGGCGGTGCCGACACTGCCGATCCCCACGACCTTCACCGCACCGTCTACCAGGCGGTACTGCTCCAGGAGTAAGCGCCGGTCGTCGGCCAGGGTCTTGGCGTAGTCGTGCAGCCCGGCCTGGAGCCGGTCATGCCATTCGTCGGCGCTGATGTCGTCCGGGTGATAGATCAGCGGCGGCGCGTCATGGATGCGAATCTGCCCACCGACCATGCCGGCGAGCTGTGGAAAGATCAACTCCGAGGATTGATCGGCGGTCGCCTTCTTGACCCGAGCCTCGAATCCGGCGCCATGCGTCTTGCGCACCGCGGCGGGCGCGGCGGCCATGAGATCGTCGATCGTGATGCGGGCATACCAGACCTCGAGCGGACTCAACTCGGCATAGGCTTCGAGCCGCTTGCGATAGCTGCGCGCGCAGGTCACCGCGATGTCGCGGGCCTTGGCGTCGGAGAGCCCGATACTGCGCGCCGCCAAAACGAAGGATGCGACCAGGCGCTTTACGTCCCATTCCCAGGGCGCCGGTGCGGTCTCGTCGAAGTCGTTGATGTCAAAGAGGACGTTGCGCTCCGGCGTCGCAAAGCCGCCGAAGTTCATCAGATGGCAGTCGCCGCAGGCCTGCACCTGGATGCCGGTCGCCGGCGTCTTGGCGAGGTCGGCCGCCATTACCGCGGCGGAGCCGCGGAAGAAGGTGAACGGCGATTGCAGCATCCGGCCGTAACGGATCGGGAGCAGCCGCTCGATCCGCCCGCGATCCGAAGCCCTCAACAGCGCCAGCACATCGAGCTTCTTTTCGCGCTTGAAGGCCGCCTGATCCTGGCGCGGGAGCTTGTCGCGCAGCGACTTGCCGGCGGCCAGCAGCGCCGCCGCGGGACGATCGGGGCCGGAACTCGCAACCGGCGCGGCTGCGGCTTGCCGCGATCCCGCGATCTCGGTCTTGCTGCTCTTCAAATCGTGGCGGGCGGCGCGTGGCATCGGCGGCTCCTCAAGGCAGAGCTCCCAAGGGCAGAGCCCGCTGGGAAAATCACCTATTCAGCAGGAGCGCACCTTGACTCAAGTCAACGTCGGGCCGGTCAATCCGCTTAAGCGCAACCCGCCGAGGATCATCTGCACGCCCAGCGCAACCTGGAGGACGCTGAGCATGGCGCCGACGATCTGCAGCGGCATGGTCCCCACGACTCGCAATATCCCGCGGGCATAGAGCATGGCGAGCAGGTTCAGCAGCATGACCCCGACCAGCGCCGCGGCGACGCCGATCTCGTAGCGGCGATCCGGGGCGACCGAGAGAACGACGATCACCGCGGCGATGCCGTAGGGTGTCACGATCGTTGGGAAGGCGAGGCGGATCGCGGCGCTGGCTTGCACCGTGTCCCCGGTCCGCGTTGCTTCCGTCTCGGTGGATGAGGCGTATTGCTGCAGTACCTGCTTCAGCGCGACCAGGAACAGGATGACGCCGCCCGCGATCAGCAGCGCGCCGAGGGAGACGTGCCAGTTCTCGAGGATGGCCCGCCCGATCGCGGCAGCGATCAGCGTGGTCACGCTGGCGATGGCGAAGGCTCGGAACGCCAGCCCGCGGCAGGCCGGTGCCGCGGCTTCCTGGGTCATCCGCGCGAAGGGCACGATGATCTTGATCGGCCCCAGCATAACGAAGAACAGTACAAACACCTGGGAGAGGTCGGGAATGCGCACGGCGGGCGGCTCGGCAAGCCCCTGGGCCTCCGCCGCGGCCGCCGCCAGCGCGAAAGCGGCCAACGACAGCGGCAGCGCCGCTTTGGCCCAGGCCGATCTGCGCGATGGCAAGCTCATTGTGGCAGCGACCTCCCCGCTAGCCCTGCCAGTCTCCGGCCGCGCGCATTGTGAGGGGAGTACTTTACTGTAATTCGGCCTCCCGCCGGCCGGGGTGTGCGGGTCTTTCTGCAGCGCGCCCAGGCGGGTGCGCCGGAAAGCTTGACTCCGGCGCCGATCCGCGCAATTGCAGCGCGGAAATGCCCAGGAAGAAGAAATCATCGGCCCCGACCGGCCAACGTCCGTTGCGTGTCGGCGAAGAGATCCGCCACGCGCTGTCGCATATCCTGACCTATGAGGCGGACCGGCTCGACGATCCGGATCTCTACGGCAAGAGCGTCACCGTCACCGAGGTGCGGATCAGCCCCGACTTGCGCAACGCCACCGCTTTCGTGGTGCCGCTGGGCTCGACGGTCAGTGGCGAGGATTCCGCGCCGCTGATCAAGGCCTTGAACCGTGCCGCCGGCTATTTCCGCGGCATGCTGGCCAGGGAAGTGCGGATGCAGTTCTCGCCCACCATCCGCTTCAAGCTCGACGAGAGCTTCGAGGAAGCCAGCCGGATCGAAGCCATGCTGCGCGATCCCAACGTGGCGCGCGATCTCGAAGACGACGATCTCGATGACGACGACCTCGATGAAGACGACCTCGGCGAAGACGGGGACGGCGAGGACGATAAGCGCTGATGGCTCGCCGCAAGAAGGGCCAGAAGGTCGATGGCTGGGTGATCCTCGACAAGCCGGTCGGCATCACCTCGACCGCGGCGGTCGGCGCGGTGAAGCGCCTGTTCGATGCCCAGAAGGCCGGCCACGGCGGCACCCTCGACCCGCTGGCGAGCGGCGTCCTGCCGATTGCCCTGGGCGAGGCCACCAAGACCATGTCCTTGGTCATGGACGGGGAAAAGACCTACCGTTTTACTCTGAGATTCGGCGAGGCCCGGACGACCGACGACGGCGAGGGCGAGGTGACCGCCCGCTCCGATGTCCGGCCGAGCGATGCCGAGATCGTCGCCGTTCTGCCCCGGTTCACCGGGTCGGTGACCCAGGTCCCGCCGGCTTTCTCGGCCATTAAGGTCCAGGGCGAGCGGGCCTATGACCTGGCAAGGGACGGGGAGGTGGTGGAACTCGCGCCCCGGACCGTCCAGATCGACGAACTGACCCTCGCCGAACGGCCCGATCCGGACCACGCCACGTTCGCGGTAAAGTGCGGAAAAGGCACGTATATGAGGGCCTTAGCCCGAGATATCGCCCTGGCGCTGGGGTCGGTCGGGCATGTCTCGGCCCTGCGCCGGACGGGGGTGGGGCCCTTCACGGAAGAGGGGGCGATTTCGCTGGACCCCCTGAAGGCTTTGGGACATAGTCCCGCCGCTTTTAAGCACGTTTTGCCGATCGAGACCGCGCTGGACGACATCCCGGCACTGGCCTTGACGGCCACCGAGGCGATACGCCTTCGGTCCGGACAACCGGTTGGGCTTCTCCACCGTCTAGACCGCGACCGTATCCGGGGATTTGCCCCGGGCGACATGGTTTGCGCCATGTCGGAAGGCAGGCTGGTTGCTTTGACCCGTTTCGAAGCAGGCGAGCTCGTTCCGGTGCGCGTGATGAACCTTTAGATTTCTCGAAAGGAGAAACCCGATGTCGATTACCGCAGAGCGGAAATCGGAAGTCATCAAGGAATACGCCAAGGGCACCAACGACACCGGCAGCCCCGAAGTGCAGATCGCGATCCTCTCCGAGCGGATCAAGAATCTGACGGAACACCTGCAGGGCCACGAGAAGGATTTCCATTCCCGTCGCGGCCTGCTGGTCATGGTCGGCCAGCGCCGTCGCCTGCTCGACTATCTCAAGAAGAAGAACAACGCGCGCTACACCGAGATCATCAGCCGTCTCGGCCTGCGCCGCTAAACCACGAAGCAATCCCGTCCCTGCAAGGGGGCGGGATTGTCGCATTCAGGATCCCGCCCAATTACCGCGACCGGCAAGCGGGGTTCTTTCGGGGCCGGGCCGACGCAAGCAACGCACCACAAATCCGGAGCAGCGTTGCTTCCGCGGGTCCGGCGTCGCATCGGTCGCAACGCTGTATGAAACTCCCGCCCATCAATCTGGATAGGTCGGGAGTCTGAAAGGGCTCAACGAATGTTCAAGATTTTCCGGAAAGAACTCAACTGGGGTGGCCGCAAGCTCGTTCTCGAGACCGGCCGCATCGCCCGTCAGGCCGACGGTGCTGTGCTCGCGAGCTACGGCGACACGGTGGTGCTTTGCACCGCGGTCGGCGCCAAGGCGCCGAAGCCAGGTGTCGATTTCTTCCCGCTGACCGTCAACTACCAGGAGAAGACCTTCGCCGCTGGCAAGATTCCCGGCGGCTTCTTCAAGCGTGAAGGCCGCCCGAGCGAGAAGGAGATCCTCACCTCGCGCCTGATCGACCGGCCGATCCGCCCGCTGTTCCACGCGGCCTATCGCCACGAGACCCAGGTGGTCTGCACCACTCTCAGCCATGACATGGAGAACGATCCGGACATCGTCGCCATGGTCGGCGCCTCCGCCGCGCTGACGCTTTCAGGCATTCCCTTCATGGGCCCGATCGGCGCCGCGCGCGTCGGTTACATCAACGGCGAATACGTGCTCAATCCGAAGATCAGCGATCTCCCGGAATCGAAGCTCGACCTCGTCGTCGCCGGCACCAACGAAGGCGTGCTGATGGTGGAATCCGAGGCGCAGGAGCTTTCGGAAGAAGTCATGCTGGGTGCCGTCAACTTCGGCCATCAGCAGTTCCAGCCGGTGATCAACGCGATCATCGAATTGGCCGAGCAGGCGGCGAAGGAGCCCTGGGCTCTCGCCGAGCCCAACCCGGAAGTGGAAGCCGTTTACGGCGCGCTGAAGAGCCAGTTCTCGACCGCCCTTGCCGATGCCTACAAGGTCACCGCCAAGCAGGAGCGCACCAACAAGGTCTCCGAGGTGAAGGCCAAGGCGAAGGAGACCATCGGCACCGACGAGAAGAAGGCCGAGCTGGTCGGCAAGCTCTTCAAGGAGCTCGAGAAGGACATCGTCCGCGGCAACGTGCTGGCGACCTCCAGCCGCATCGACGGCCGCGACCTGAAGACTGTCCGTCCGATCGTTTCGGAAGTCGGCGTGCTGCCGCGCGCCCACGGCTCGGCACTGTTCACCCGCGGTGAGACCCAGGCCCTCGTCGTCGCCACCCTCGGCACCGGCCAGGACGAGCAGATCATCGACGCGCTCGCCGGCGAGTACCGCGAGAAGTTCATGCTGCACTACAACTTCCCGCCCTATTCGACGGGTGAAGCCGGCCGCATGGGTTCGCCCGGCCGCCGCGAAATCGGCCATGGCAAGCTCGCCTGGCGCGCGGTGCGTCCGATGCTCCCGGTCGGCGACGACTTCCCCTACACGCTGCGCATCGTCTCGGAGATCACCGAGTCCAACGGCTCGTCGTCGATGGCGACCGTCTGCGGCACCTCGCTCTCGCTCATGGATGCGGGCGTTCCGCTGAAGCGGCCGGTTGCGGGCATCGCCATGGGCCTGATCAAGGAAGGCGACAAGTTCGCCGTCCTATCCGACATCCTCGGCGACGAGGATCACCTTGGCGACATGGACTTCAAGGTGGCCGGCACCGACCAGGGCATCACCGCCCTGCAGATGGACATCAAGATCACTTCGATCACCGCGAACATCATGCAGATCGCGCTGGAGCAGGCCAAGGGTGGCCGTCTCCACATCCTCGGCGAGATGGCCAAGGCGCTCACCGGCGCCCGCGACTCTGTGAACCAGAATGCGCCGCGCATCACCGTCATCAACATCCCGAAGGACAAGATCCGCGAAGTGATCGGCACCGGCGGCAAGGTGATCCGCGAGATCACCGAGCAGACCGGCACCAAGATCGACATCGAGG
>JAYSFH010000006.1:0-2045 GCA_041913405.1 Dongia sp.
AGCCAGCCGAGCAGGGAGTTTTCACCGCCGCCCGGCGCCCGCGCGGCGGTCGATTGCCGGGCGCCGAGGGTCGTCGCGATTTGCCGGAAGGTGGCCGACGCCTTGTGCGACCGCGCGCCTTCTCCGAAAACCTGACCGTTATTCGAAAGCTGGCCGAAAATCTGCGGCTCCCAGGACAGCACGCCGATCGGAACCAGGCGCAGAGATTCCTGGAAATCCTTCACCGAGAGCTGGGTCTTCTTGCCCGCATCGAGTTTGTTCAGCACCAGGCGGACGTTGGCCTGCTCGCCGCGGCGGCTGCGCATCCAATCGACCAGCATCTTGGCGTCGCGCAGGTTCGAGAGGTCGGGCGCCGCGGTGATCACCACTTCGTCGGAGAGAACCAGCAGGTTCGAGACCCAGTCGGTCCATTGCCGCGGCAAATCGACCACGACGGTCGAGGCCATCTGGCGCGTGATGTCGATCAGGCGCTCGACGCTCTCCGTGGACGGCCGGTATTGCTCCTTCAACGTGCCCTGCGTCGAGATGACGCTGAGGTGCTCGTCATGCTCCATCAGGAAGCGCTCGACCAGGGTCGCGTCCAGCCGCTCGGTGTCGATCAGCGCGTCGCCGGCCGCCTGCTTCGGATCGAGGTTGAGCGACAGCGCCGCGGTGCCGAAGTTGAGGTCGAGGTCGACCAGGATGGTCTCGTCCTTGGCGGTGTCGGCCAAGGCCCAGGCCGCGTTGCAGGCAACCGTCGTGCTGCCGACTCCGCCGCGGGCGCCGATGAACGAGATCAGGCGGCCCTGTTCCTTCTGCGATGGGTCGCGGATCGATTCCACGACCGCCTCGACGATCTCCTGGGTCGAGACCGGGCCGACCAGGTATTCGGCGATGCCCTGGCTGACCAGGCGCCGGTAGACCTGAACGTCGTTGATCGAGCCGATGACGATGACCTTGCGGCCCGGCTCCACGACCTCGGCCATCTGCTCGAGGTTCTTCATCAGCTGGTCGATGCCGCTCGGGTCCTCGACAATGATGACCCGCGGGCTCGGGTTGTCGGCGTAGTGCTTGACCGCCCGCGGCAATCCGCCGAACAGGATGGCGAGCTTGACCTTCGAGAACTCGCGTTCCGCGCGCAGGCCTTCAAGCGCCGCCTCGGTCTCCCGGCTTAGCGGAAACGCTTCGATGTTGAAGCGATGAATCACGCGGGCGCTCCTATTCCTTTACTGGGTGCCGGCCGTCGTCGAACTCGGCTCGGCTTCGATCGGGCTGGCGATGACCTCTCCGGTCGAATACTTGGTGATAACATCGTAACCGCGCTGGCCCCAACGGCCGGACGGCGGCTGCATCTGCTGCAGGTCGAGCGGGTTGACCGCCATCAGGGCCACGTTGCGCTCGGTCGCGCAGCCGAAGTTGCCCATATTCTGATTGTAGAAGTTGATCTCCGGGTATTCGTTGGTCATGCCGCAGTCCGGAACCTCGGCAACATAGATCGGAAACATGACGGTGGCGCGATGGGCGGCGCCCGAGCTCCATTCCGGATGCAGGGTCACGTTGACGGCAGAAGCCGGAATGCCCTGGGCCGCGAAAGCGTCGCGGATATGCCCGGCGAAGGCGACGGCCGCCGGATCGACGGCCGAGGTCGCGCCGATGGCGACCCCGATCGGGCCGGCATTGCGGTCGCGGAAATCCTTGCCGAACTCGGCCAGCCGCGCGCGATCCTCGCCCTGCACCGCGCCGTTCGCCGCCGGGTCGAGGAACAGGACCGCGGTCTTCTGCACCACGTCCGCGCCGAACTTGACGTGCGGGTCATAGGACGCGAGATCCGGCGCGTTGCAGGCGCCGAGCAGCGCCGCCAGCAGCAGCGCAGACGGGATCAGCAATCGTGAAGCTGCCATCTTCGCGTTCCTCACTGAATGATATAGCCAATCGGCCCCTGCAACGCCGGGGCGTTGTGGCCGGTCGGCACAGGCTGCTTGACGTAGATGTTCTGCAGATGGCCGAGGAAGTAGCTGTCGAGATCGCTGGCCGGCGCGAAGCCGTCGGTCGGCACCGAGAGCAGC
>JAYSFH010000006.1:2055-9875 GCA_041913405.1 Dongia sp.
GGCTGCACCGGCTTCACCAGCAGGGCGGTCACGGTGATGACCAGCTCGGTCTCGTTGTGCTGGAAGGCGTTCGAGCGGAACAGCTGGCCGAGGATCGGCAGGTTCATTGCGCCCGGGATGCCGGCGATGCCGCTGGTGATGTCGTTCGAGAGCAGGCCGCCCAGCATCAAGCTGCCGCCGCTGGGCAGCTCGACCACGCTGTTCGCGCGCCGCACCTTCAAGCCGCTGACCGGCGAGCAGCCGGCGCAGAGCGTCACCTGGTTGGTGGTGTCAAGGGCGCTGACCTCGGTGCCGACCTTCAGGCTGATGCGGCCGGAATCCAGCACCACCGGCAGGAAGGAGAGCGCGACGCCGAACGGCTTGAACTCGACGGTGATCGAGTTGTTGTCCTGGGCGGACGGGATCGGCGTCTCGCCGCCGACCAGGATGTTCGCAACCTCGCCGGAGACCGTCACCAGGTTCGGCTCGGCCAGGTTCTTGGCGAGATTCTGCTGCTCGAGCATGCTCAAGGTCACGTCCAGCGAGCCGATCGGACCGAGACCCGTGGCCGCACCGGCGATCGTGGCCGGCGTGGTGAGCGCGGTGGCGCCGGGCAGGACGGCGTTGATGACGCCGTCGCCGAGCGCGATGTTGGAGAGGTTCCAGTCGATGCCGAGATTCTTGATCGCGGTCTTGCTGACCTCGGAGACGCGCACCCGCAGCATCACCTGCTGCTCGTTGGCGACCCGCAGCATGTTGACGATCTTCTGATCCTCATCGACGAAGCGCCGCGCCACTTCCTGCGCGCGGGTCACGACGCCGTCGGAGCTCACCGTGCCGGACAGCACGATCGAATTGCCGGCGCCGGTCACCTCGATCGGCTCGCCGGGCAGCAGTCCCGCCAGGGTGCTCTTCACCGAATCGGTGTCGGGGTGAACGTTGACCTCGAAGCGCTCGATGATCTTGCCCTCGGCATCGAGCAGGAAGACGTTGGTGTCGCCGATCGCCTTGCCGACCAGGAACAGCTGGGTCGGCGAGCGGACCACGACATCGGCGATCGCCGGGCTGCCGACGATCACGTCGCGGACCGCACTCGGCAGCTTCAATTCGAGGGTCTTGTTCAGAGTGAGCGGCACCACCTCGTTCGGCGTGCCGGTCAGCGATTTCACCAGTTCCGCGAAGGGACCGGTCGCCGCCTCGCCGGACGGCGTCGTCACCACGTTTTGCGCGAAGGCCCCCGACCCGCCCGGGATCACGCCCAGGAGCGCGGGAGCGACCGCGAGGACGATGGCAGCGAGATTGTGCTTGTGCATCTTATTGACCGAACTTCTGGACGGCGATCGAGCCACCCCGATTGATTTTGACATCGGATCTGCGCTTGGCCCGCTCCTTGGCCATCTTGACCGCATCGGCCGCGGTCTTCGGCATGTCGGCCTCGTCGTGCTCGAGGTCGTGGGCCACCAGCGAGGAGAGCGCGCGCGAGGCTCGCACGTCCATGGTGAAGGTCTGGCTCTTGTCCTTGTCGTTGAGCCCCGGCACCAGGCTGCGCAAGGTCAGGCTCACGGTGCCGACCTGCTGGGCGATCAGGATGCGCTCGGCCTGGTCCGGCGAGACCTCGAGGGTCACCAGGTTGCCGGGCTCGGCCACGCCTTCCTTGGGGTCGTGCGAAAGCTTCTGGTTGATGGCGACGACGCGAATATCGCGCAGAAAAGTTTCCGCGCCGTATTTCAGCACCACGTCCTTCCAGCCGTTGAGGCCGACCAGCTCGCGCACGGATACATCCATCAAGAGATCGACATGGTCGTTGGGCAGGATGAGGCCGGCGACACCCTGATTCGGCGTCACGTTGATGGTGATGGCGCGCATGCCGGGGGCGATGTTGGCGGCGGTGACGCCGCTGTCGCCCTGCTTGATGACCATCTCGCGGCTCATCGGCTCGCCCATCATGATCGAGCGGCGGGCAATGCGGTCAATGAATTCCTGCTGCGGGTCGGCGCCCGGGGCCTGGTTCTCCACCTGGGCCGGCTGCACGACGAAACGCTCGTCGACCAGGGTCTCGGGCCAGGGTTCCCAGCGGACGTCGTCCGCCGACAGGACCGTGCCCGGCACGATGTCGCGCGCCGCCACCAGGACGTTCTGGGTCCCGGTCTGCACCTGCTGCGCCGTCGGTGCCGATGTGGTCTGTGAGGCCAGGAACTGGCTCACCAGAAAGGCGGCGATAGCCGCTGTCCCCAGAGCAAGGACGATCAAGACGATAACAATTGGCCGCATAGTCAATCCCCTCCATGCATGGCCCAAGGCGACGCCCCGAATCACCCCCGATCCGAGCCACGCTGTCGCCAGTATCGCGGATTGTTAGCAAATAAGCTAGGGGCTTGATTGCAATTCAGTATCCCAAATCAACGGCCTAGCTCTCGTTGTTCGCGCGAGTTAACCATATTGGATCATGGTTAACGTGCCGATTGGCGGTGGCGCTGGGTTTCCCGCGCCCGGCCTCAGCGCCGGTGGAGCGAATCGTTAACCCTTTGGGCAGGCGGGCATTTCAGATAGGACATCGGGCTTAGCCGAGGCCGATCAGGCCGCGCAGCAGCAGGCCGGCCTGACTGTGCCAGAGCCAGAAGTCCAGGCCGCCGATCGCGATCGCCGCGCCGTAACGTGCCTTGGCTTTCAGCGGGTTGCGCCGCGCCGCTTCACGGCCCGCCTCGTCGCCGGGCGGCAGCTGGGGCTGGCCGGTGGCGAAGTGGATCGCCAGGGCGGCGATCGCCAGCACCCCGCCCGCCAGCGACACCACCAGGAAGAAGCGGAACAGGTCGAAGTTGAAGCCGAGGCCGATCCAGAGCGCCACCGCGGCGGCCATCTTGCCGTCGCCGGCGCCCCAGAGGTGGATCGCAAAGAGCAGGTAGCCCGCGGCCAGCACCAGCACGCCCGCCGCGACCGCGAGCCCCACCGCGCTCCAGCTCGCCCCGCTGGCCCAGGCCCAGGCGAAATAACCGAGGGCGACACATATGGTCAGCCAGTTCGGCAGCGACCAGGCCGCGAGGTCGCGAACCGCCGCGACCAGCATGGCGAGCAGGAATCCCAGCTCCAGGATGAGAACGAGATCGAGCGTCATGGCAAGGCGCCCATCGGCGACCCAATCGATCTGGGACCTAGGTGAGGATGAAGGCTTCGCAGGTGCCTGCGGGCGTCAATTGCCGAAGACCCCGACCATCGCGGCGTTCAGGACGTTGTAGACCGCGGTAAGCCCATTTCCCGTCAGCGCGACCGAGGTCACGATGAAAACACTGACGAGAGCGGCGATCAGCGCATATTCGATCGCCGTGGCGCCCGTCTCGGCGCGGCCGAACCCATTGCGCACGGGCTTGGCCGCGCCGTCGAGCGGCTTGGTCACGTTAAGATTAGTTGGCCGCGGAGCTCAGCGTGCCCCCGACGTTGTTGAACACGGTCTTCAGGCTGTTGCCGGTCAACTGCAGCGCGGCGATGATGACGACCGAGATCAGGGCGGCGATCAGACCGTATTCGATCGCGGTGGCGCCGAGATCGGATTTGAAGAATTTGCGAATCTTCGACATCGATGTCTCTTCCTCTGTTCGCCGCCAAGCACGCAAAAAACCGCTTGGCAGGAACCCGGCGATTCTGGCCCCACCCGCGGAAGATTATCCGCACAATAGATACCGGTTTTAACCGTGCGCCGCAAGTCAGCAGGTTAACCCCCCGGTTTCACGGCGTGGATTGAATCCAGTCTAGGGCCTGGGATCGGCTGCCACGGCACCGGCCGTGCCCCACAGCAGACGGCGCAGCCAGGGCCAGCGGAGCAGCCGCCCGCAGGCCCACCAGAGCAGCAGCGTCCCGGCGATCCCCGCATAACCGTCTATGGCGTAATGCCAGCCGAGATGGACCGAGCCCAGCAGCATCAGCGCAAGGAATCCTAGGAACGCCCGGCCGAGCCAAGGGTGGGTCGCCCGCGCCACCAGATAGAAGCCGCAGGCGGAAGCGACATGCAGGCTCGGCATCGCGGCGACGGCGCCGGCGATCTTGCCGCCTTCGCCGTTCACCAGGTAGAGCGCCCACATCTTCTCCTGGATCTCGCGCGAGAAGTTCAGCCAATGGCCATGCGCAGCGTCGAGATACTGGAACAGCGGCGCGAAGGGATCCGGCAGGCCGGTGAGCCGACCGTAATAGACCGGGCCGCCGGAGGCGAGGAGCGTGCAGAAGACGTTGCCGAGAACCGCCCAGATCAGGGTCGTGCACAGCAGGTACTGCATGCGCCGCACCGGATCGCGCCGCGCGAAGGCCTGCCAGGCATTGACCGCGTAGAGCACGAAGAACCAGACCGCATAGACCAGGCTCAACAGCGAGGTCAGCACCGGCACGCCGAGCAGCGGCTGGAGCCAGACCCAAGGCTGGCGGCCGAAATGCAGCGCCGAATCCCAGGCGGCGAAGGTCGGGTCCCAGTCGAGATCGTGGAGCAACGGCATCAGCGCCTGGAGGTATGCGAAGTTCCAGCCGAACACCGGCAGCATCGCAAAGACGATGAGCCCGCCCCAGATCCGATCGGCGCGGCAGAAGTCGTCGCGCAGCCAGCGAAACGCGGCCGCCAGCGGACGAACCCCGCGGCTGCGGATCGCGGCGGCGGCGAATCCCACCAGGGCGGCGATCAGCACACTCCAGAATCCGATCAGCCAGATCACGCCCGCGACCTTGGCGAGGTCGAGCTGGAAGCTGAGCGGCCGCCCGATGAGGCTCGGCATGGCCAAACCGGCCAGGAGATGCAGGGCGACGATCGCAATCAGCAACGCGTGCTCGCGCAGCGATGCCAGAAAGCCACGCAGCAGCGCAGCGGGCAAGGTCCCGGCGAACCTTGAAACCAATTTCAGGTCGACCGATTGCGACATCGTCGGATTGCTGCTGCCGGGCCTTGGCTTATCCACCAGATCCCGGGGAGAATAGCCGATGTCCGGGGGCGCCGGGGCGCTGTTGTTTCCGCGGCTCGGCGGTTTCGCATCGGTCCGGAAGATGATACAAGTCCCGGGCGGAACGGGGTTTCGGAGAGTATCACTCGGCATGACCAGGGAAAAGGAACTGATCTTGGTGGTCGACGATTCGCCCACCAACCTCGCGATCCTCAACGTCGTCCTGCGCGAGGTCTACAACGTGGTCACGGCCACCAATGGACCGGACGCCCTCAATCTCGCCGCTTCGGAAGAACCCGACCTCATCATCCTCGACATCATGATGCCGGGGATGGACGGCTATGAAATCTGCGACCGCCTGAAGGCGAACCCGTTCACCAAGGACATCCCGGTGATGTTCGTGACGGCGATGGACCAGGAACGCCAAGAGGCCAAGGGCCTCGCCATGGGCGCGGTCGATTACCTCGCCAAGCCGGTCTCGCCGCCGATCGTGCTGGCGCGGGTGCGCAATCAATTGGAGCTGAAGAAGCAGCGCGACTTCCTGCGCCGCCTGTCCTCGGTGGACGGGCTGACCGGCGTCGCCAACCGCCGCAGCTTCGAAGAGGATTTCGACAAGGAATGGCGCCGCGCCGCGCGCCACCAGGCGCCGCTGACCTTGCTGCTCGCCGATATCGACCACCTCAGAGCCTATAACGACGCCTACGGCTATCTCGCCGGCGACGACTGCCTGAAGATGGTGGCCCAGGCGCTGGCGAAATCGATGATGCGCCCGGGCGACGTGATCGCGCGCTACGGCGGCGAGGAGTTCGTCGGGCTGATGCCGGACACCGACGCCAAGGGCTCGACCGTGGTGACCGACCGGCTGCTGGCGGCGACGCGCGCGCTGGCGCTGCCGCATGCGCATTCCGACGCGGCCCCGATCGTCACCATCAGCATCGGCGTCGCCTCCTGCTTCCCGCATCGCGACAACGACCGCGCCGGGCTGTTCAAGCTGGCCGGCGACGCGCTCTACGCGGCCAAGACCGCGGGCCGCAACCAGGCCAAGTCGCTCGAGTTCAAGTCGGAAAAGGTGAACGCCTAAGGGGCGCGCACCTAAGCGGCAGGTCTTCAGGAAGAAATTCAGGCAAATGAAAAGGCGGCCCTCCGCGCGGAGGGCCGCCCTGTTCATGCGCCGCGGGAAGATGCCGCGGCGAAACGCCGTTTAGTTGGCCGCCGAGCTCAGCGTGCCGCCGACGTTGTTGAACACGGTCTTCAGGCTGTTGCCGGTCAGCTGCAGCGCAGCGATGATGACAACAGAGATCAGGGCCGCGATCAGACCATATTCGATGGCGGTCGCGCCAAGATCCGACTTGAAGAACTTCTTCATGCGCTTCATCGGTCTCTCCTCGTAAAGCAGCGACCCGCACCATGCGGTCTCGCTTTGTCGGTCGCGGGCGACGTTCCCGTCTTCAGATCGCCTCCGGCCCACGTCACAAAGGATAAGCGTCCTTCCTGTGTCCACAAGTAAATCCGACAGCAGCGCCCACATGCTTATGTATTGATATGCATGAGCATTGCTGAATAATTAGTAAAGAACAATTGCCAAGTTTATATCGAATGCGGGTAAATATCGGGTAAACCTCTTAAGGCTCTGTTATAACTCGGAGAATCCGAAGCGGAACGCGCCAGTAATCGCAGCGAGAATACTGGCGACTTTCGTTCTGAATACGCGGGTATTTTTCCTAAAGGATCGGGCGAAAGTCCGATTTTCGGGGCTGACGACAATCGAGGCCGAATCCAGGCCTTGGCGGCCCGTCCTTGGTCGTTGTTCCGGGGGGGCCGATCCGGTAGCCTCGCGCGACACCGCTAGCGGGGGCAGTCGAGTCGACGCCGTTGATGAACATTGTTGCGCAACAGTCGAGCACGGTCCTGGTGGTGGACGACACCGCCAATACGCTCGAGTTGATCAAGACCATGCTGGGCGGCGAGCACCGCGTGCTGACCGCCTCCGAGGCCGGCACGGGCATGAAGATCGCGCTGGCCGAGGAGCCGGACCTGATCCTGCTCGACATCCGGATGCCCGGCGTCGATGGCTATGAGTTCTGCCGCCAGCTGAAGGCCGATCCGGTCACCCGCGAGATTCCTGTCGTCTTCGTGACGGCGATGGACGAGGAGCGCGAGGAGGCCAAGGGCCTGGAGCTCGGCGCGATCGACTACATCACCAAGCCGCTGAGCACGCCGATCCTCAAGGCCCGGGTGCGCAACCACATCGATTTGAAGCGCCAGCGCGACCAGCTGCGGCGGCTCTCCGCGGTCGACGGGCTGACCGGGCTCGCCAACCGCCGGGCCTTCGGCGAGGCGCTGGAGAAGGAATGGCGCAGCGCCATCCGGCGCAACACGCCGCTCTCGCTGCTGATGACCGATGTCGACGACTTCAAGCAGTTCAACGACGCCTACGGCCATCTGGCGGGCGACGAGGCCCTGCGCCGGGTCGCCAAGGCGCTGAGCAGCGCCGCACTGCGCCCGAACGACCTGGTCGCGCGCTACGGCGGCGAGGAGTTCGTGATCCTGCTGCCCGATACCGGCGCCAACGAGGCGGCGCTGGTGGCCGACCGCCTGCTGCTGGCGGTGCGCCGGCTCGCCATTCCGCACGAGCATTCGCGCGGCTGGCAGTTCCTCAGCTTGAGCGTCGGCCTGGCCTCGGCCCGGCCCAGCCGCAACGTCGCCGCCAACGAGGTCCTGGATCTCGCCGACCGCATGCTCTACCAGGCCAAGAACAGCGGCCGGAACCGCGTCGTCACCGCCAACCTCGAGACGCCCGAGGAACCGGCCGCCTGACGCCCCGTCAGCTTTTGCTGTGCGAGAGACGCATTGCCTTTCCGGGCCGGCGCGCCATATCTAGTGCAGTCTTGATGGATCGGAACGCCTCTTTGTCACGTCTGCGCGGAA
>JAYSFH010000006.1:9885-22751 GCA_041913405.1 Dongia sp.
AATTCGCTCGGCTGGCCGCCCTCCTGGTCCTGATCGCCGGGCTCGCCGGAGCATCGGTGCCGGGCTCGGCCGCCATGCCGGCGCCGGAACAGCCGCAGACAATGCATGCCGTCCCGATGCAGGTCCTCCCGATGCAGGCCGGCATGGATTGCGACGGCGCGACGCATAAACCCGCGCCGCGGCCGCATGCACCTGCCGGCGACTGCTGCATGGTCAACGTCTGCGCGATGAGCCTCGCGCTGCCGGTCGCGCCATCGGGCGTGACCATGCCCGTCTTCGCCCGCCGGACCGGTTACGCGCTGCGCACCCTGCGCCAGCCGGACGGCATCGTCGCCGCACCCATCCCGCATCCGCCGAAATCCCGCGCCTGATCGACCGCTGATCGACCATTGGCGCGCCGCCTCAGCGCGCATCCCTGCTTTTTCGGTTGGATGAGAATCATGAATGAGAATTTTTCGCGGCGCCGGTTCCTGGCGTCGAGCGCGACCCTAGCGGCCGGTCTCGGCCTGCTGGCCCCTTCGCCGGCGGCGGCATGGGCCGACAACCTCCCCACCCTGCGCGCGGTCCGGCGCAGCATTGAAGTCAACGGCAAGGCGGCCTCGGTCTTCGGCCTGATCGGTCCGGACGGCCGGTCGGGCATCGCGCTCGATCCGGGCGAGCGCTTCAACCTCGCCCTCGCCAACGAGATCGACGAGGCGCTGATCGTGCATTGGCACGGCCAGACGCCGGGCCCGGACCAGGACGGCGTCACCGACACCGGCTATGTGCAGCCGATCGCGGCGGGCGCGCGGCAGGCCTACGACTTCGCGCCGCGCATCGGCACCCACTGGATGCATTCGCATCACGGGCTGCAGGAGCAGAACCTGATGGCGGCGCCGCTGATCGTCCGCAGCGCGGAGGATCGCCGGCGCGATGCGCAGGAGGTGATCGTCCTGCTGCACGATTTCAGCTTCCGCGATCCGGCCGAGATTCTGGCCGGTCTCACCGGCGGCACCGGGATGGCCATGGACCACGGGGCGATGGACCATGGCAGCATGGCCGGGATGCCGGGCATGGACGTGGGCCAGAATATGAGCGGCGGCGGCATGGCGGGCATGGACCTCAACGACGTCGCCTATGACGCCTTCCTCGCCAACGACCGCACGCTTGCCGATCCGGAAGTCGTCCCGGTCGAGCGCGCCGGCCGGGTGCATCTCAGGCTGATCAACGGCGCCACGTCGACCGCCTTCTGGATCGACCTCGGCGCGCTCCGCGGCACGGTGATCGCGGCCGACGGCAACCCCGTCCAACCGATCGAAGGCAGCCGCTTCCCGATGGCGCAGGGCCAGCGTCTCGACCTGCTGATCGAGCTCAAGGACAGCGGCGCCTTCCCGATCCTGGCGCAGCGCGAGGGCGACATCGCGCGGACCGGCTTCATCCTGGCGACGCCGGGTGCGGCGATCGCCAAGCTGGCCGACCAGGCCGAGCAGGCGGCGGCGCCGATCGACAATGCGCTGGAGGCGCGGCTGGTCGCGGCGTCACCGCTCGCCGAAAAGCCGATCGACGTCACGCATCGCCTCAACCTCACCGGCGGCATGATGCCGTACCAGTGGTCGTTCGACGGCCGGACCTGGATGGATCACGTGCCGCTTGGCGTGAAGGCCGGCCAGCGCGTCGCCGTCGAACTGGTGAACCAGAGCATGATGGCGCATCCGATGCATCTGCACGGCCACCACTTCCAGGTCACGGCGCTGAACGGGAAGGCGCTGTCGGGTGCGGTCCGCGACACGGTCCTGGTGCCGGTGAACGGCGCCGTGACGCTGGTCTTCGACGCCGACAATCCCGGTCGCTGGCTGTTCCACTGCCACAACCTCTACCACATGGCGACCGGCATGATGACCGAGGTCGCCTATCGCTGACGGAAGGTACGGCGCCGCTCGATCCGGGGCGGTGCCGGCCCGAAAATGCCGATGCGGCCGACGGTTCGCGGGTTCCCGCGCGTTTCCGCATGGGTGCCCCGACGCCGCGGCCCCTGCCCGGCGCGGCGGGAACATGTTAATGGCCGGCTCCCGCTCGTCCCGTCGCCAACCGCCCCGGATCCCGCCCCCATGTTCGCCAACGCCCTGACCGCGCCGCTGACGCCGATCGCGCTGCTGCTCTGCTCCAACGTGTTCATGACCTTCGCCTGGTATGGCCACCTGAAGTTCAAGGAAGTGCCGCTTTGGACCGTGATCCTGGTCAGCTGGGGCATCGCCTTCGTCGAGTATTGCTTCGCGGTTCCCGCCAATCGCTATGGCAGCGCCATCTACTCGCCGGCGCAGTTGAAGACCATCCAGGAGATCGTGACCCTGGTGGTGTTCGCGATCTTCTCCTGGCTCTATCTAGGCGAGACCATTAAGTGGAATCACTTAGTCGGTTTCGCTTTCCTTTGTGCCGCCGCCTACTTCATCTTTAAGAAATGGTAGGACCCGACCGGTAGATTTGCCGCAGGTCCGTTGCCTTGACTCGACCCGGGAGACCGGACGATGAAAGGCCTGGTTGAAATGCGGGGCAAGCCTCTCGGGAGCCTTGGATGAAGCTGGTCGTCGGCAATACCTGCTCCCGCCATGAAGTCGCGGCGGTGCCCGAGGATTGCGCCCAATGCGCGGTCCGCGAGATCGCCGTCTGCACCGCGCTCTCCGCCCCGGAGCTCGAGCGCCTGCGCGGCATCGCCGTCACCAAGCGCTACGAGCCGGGCAGCACCTTGTTCGCCGCCGACGAGCCCGCGACCATGGTCGGCACCGTGGTCCAGGGCACCATCAAATGCTTCAAGCTGCTGGCCGACGGCCGGCAGCAGATCGTCGGCTTCCTCTTTCCCGGCGACTTCGTCGGCTCGCCGACCCAGGAGACCACGCACGGCTTCGCCGAGGCGCTGACCGAGGTGGAGCTCTGCCTGTTCCCTTTTCCGGCGATCCAGAGGCTCATTCGCGAGATGCCCAATCTCGAGCGCCGGCTGCTGACGCTCGCCAATGAGGATCTCGATCTCGCCCGGGAATGGATGCTGCTGCTCGGCCGCAAGACTGCCCAGGAGCGGCTCGCGACCTTCCTGCTGCTGCTGGCCCAGAAGGCCAAGGCGCGCGGCATCGCCGCCAATGGAAGCGGAGCGGCGGCGATCGACCTGCCGATGAACCGCAGCGAGATCGCCGACTATCTCGGGCTCTCGCTGGAGACGGTCTCGCGCCAGTTCACCAAGCTGAAGTCCTCCGGCCATATCCGGATCGAGAACAACAACGCGATCACGATCCGCAATCTCGACGGCCTGATCGAGATCGCCGAAGGAACGCCCGGCGGGTCGACTCAGCGGTCGACCCAGCGGTCGCCCCAGGGCGCCGCATGACCAAGCCCGGCGTCTCGGCCGAGGATCGCGCGCTGATCGACGCCGCGGTCGCGCTCATCAAGGCCCGCTATCTCGAGAACCGGCACCACATCGCCGCCGCGGTGCGCGGCAAGAGCGGCAAGATCTATACCGGCATCCATCTCGACACCTATGTCGGCCGCGCCTCGGTCTGCGCCGAGGCCGTCGCCTTGGGCCAAGCGATGAGCGCCGGCGAGACCGAGATCGATGCCATCGTCTCGGTCCGCCATCCCCGGCCGCGCGAGCAGCACCGCGAGCCGCAGCTGGTCTCGCCCTGCGGCATCTGCCGCGAGATGCTGAACGACTTCGCCCCGGGCGCCGCCGTGCTGCTGGACGGCGGCGAGGGCCTCCACCGCCGGCCGGTCGAGGCGCTGCTGCCCGACAAGTATCGCCGCAAGCCGTAAGGTTCGACCCGGACAGACGGACCATGCCCTTACGGCTGTCCAGGTCCGTCCGGCCGGTTGCGTTCGGCACGATGGCCTCTCCCGACCACCGGACACGGACACAGCCGGACATGTCCTCGATGTCTCCTGGGACACCCCCCCTCCAGCAGGACCGGACAGACGGACACCTATTCTCATAGGTGTCCGTCTGTCCGGCCTGCAGGGGTGTCTGAAGCAAAGACAAGATCCGGAGCGAGTCTTCCTTGCGTGAGAAATCTTAGGCCCATCAGGTAAGATCGGACGGTTGCGTGTCGATCCCGGATATGCGGGAATCGCGCGCGATCGACTGCCGAGAACTGCCCAGAGGCATTGCCATGAACGTCCAGACCCCCGCCGCCGAGAAGCCTGGGATCAGCGCCGAAGAATGGAAGCTGCGCGTCGATCTCGCCGGCTGCTACCGGATCTTCGATCACTTGCGCTGGAGCGAGACGATCATGAACCACATCACGGTCCGGGTGCCGGGACCGGAGCATCATTTCCTGATCAACCCCTATGGCCTCACCTATGACGAGGTCACCGCCTCGAACCTGGTGAAGATCGATCTCCAGGGCAAGATCGTCGGGCATTCCGACTGGCCGGTGAACCCGGCGGGCTTCGTGATCCACAGCGCCGTGCATGCCGGCCGCGAGGATGCGATCTGCATCGCGCATACCCATACGACCGCCGCGCAAGCGGTCTCGATGAAGGCCAACGGCCTCAACCTCAATTCGATCTATGCCTCGCAGTTCGTCGGCCGCATCGGCTACCACGACTTCGAAGGCCTCTCGCTCTACGAGGGAGAGAAGGAGCGCATCCTCGCCAACCTCGGCACCAAGAATACCGTGCTGATCATGCGCAACCACGGCGTCCTCACCGTCGGGCGCTCGATCGGCGAGGCGTTCTGGAACATGTGGCGCTTCCAGCGCGCCGCCGAGGTGCAACTGGCGGCGGAGGCCATGGCCGGCCCCGACAACCTGATCTCCGACGAAGTCCGCAAGCGCTGCCAGAAGGACGCCGACAATTTCGGGCCGAACAGCGTCAGCGAGAACATCTTCCGCGCCCTGCTGCGCAAGGTGCACCGCATCGATCCCAGCTTCGAGAGCTAGACCCGCCTTTGTCACCACCGCCCAAGGATCGATTCCTTGATTTATTACCATATAGGGTATATATCGGCGATTGTTGAATGAGCGGCGCGTAGGGCAAGCCGAGGCGTCCGCTTCATTGGATGGGCTCGACGAAGAAGGACGTCACTGCCTTTCCGGAAGATGCCAAGCGCGTCATGGGCTTCTGCTTGAACAAGCTCCAGGAGGGCGAGTTCGATGAACGGATCGAACGCATGTCCGGAGACAGGCTGAAGAAGGCCAATGTGGTCGAGATCCGAGACAATTTCGACGGAGATACGTTTCGGACGATGGCAGCGATCCGGTTCCCGGAGGCCATCTATGTCCTCCATGCATTCAAGAAGAAGTCGCACCAGGGCAAGAAAACGCCACAGCGGGAAATCGATACGATCTTGAAGAGATTGGCTGACGTGAACGCCTTGCGGAAGGAGAAGGGTTTTGCATCATGAGTAAGCGTGCTGTTGCGAAGATGCTGACAGCCGGATCTCCCTCCTCGAAAGGTTCTTTTGGGATCGAAGGATCCGACAATCCATTCGCGGATCTTGGCTTTGCCAATCCGGAGCTTGAACTTGCGAAGTCGAAGCTTGTCATGGAGATGGCCAGGGTCATCGAAGCACGGGAACTCTCACAGGCCCAGGCAGGCGCGATCATCGGACTTCCGCAGCCCAAGCTGTCGCAGCTGCTGAATGGACACTGGAAGAGCTACAGCGTGGACAGGCTGACGCGTTATTTGAACAAGCTCGGCGTTACGGTGCGCATCACCTTGGAGACGAACCGGAAGACTTGGAACGAAGGCCATCTCGTCGTCTCCGAAAACTGACAAACGCTGCCCGCCGGAGGAAAAGAGCTCCAGCGGGCCGATCTGCCGCACTGGCATTTCACCGTATTCCGACTATTTTCCTGCCGCAATGACCCAGGCATCTACCTCTGAGACGCTGACCAAATCGAGCGCACGGCCGCGTGACGGACATGATCGCGCCGTCGGGATCTGGCTGCTCATCTGCGCCGCCATGATCTTCGTGATGGTGCTGTTGGGCGGCATCACGCGGCTTTCGGGGAGCGGGCTTTCCATCATGGAATGGAAACCGATCATGGGCGCCCTGCCGCCGATGAGCACGGCGGAGTGGGAGCGCGTCTTCGCGCTCTATCGCGAGATCTCGCAGTATAAGAACGTGAACCACGGCATGAGCCTCGCCGAGTTCCAGGGCATCTTCTGGTGGGAATGGAGCCATCGGCTCTGGGGCCGGCTGATCGGCGTGGTCTTCTTCCTGCCGTTCCTCTGGTTCCTGCTGCGCGGCTATCTCAGAAAGGCCTGGGCCCGGAAGCTGGGCGCGATCTTCCTGCTGGGCGCGCTGCAGGGCGGCATCGGCTGGTACATGGTGGCGAGCGGCTTCGAGGATCTCATCATCTATGCGCTCAGTCTCTGGGCCGCCCTCGACCTGCTGCAGCCGCGCCCGCTCGGCGGCAGCGCCGCGGCTGCGCGGCCGCTCAAGCGCCACGCCATCCTGCTGCTGGTGCTGGTCGCGATCGAGCTGACGCTCGGCGGGCTGGTGGCCGGGCTGCACGGCGGCCTCATCTACACCGACTTTCCGCTGATGAACGGCGATCTCGTGGCGCCCGATGTCTTCGCGCTCTCGCCCTGGTGGGCCAATGTCACCGAGAACCCCGGCGGCGCGCAGTTCCTGCACCGGATCGGCGCGCTGCTGGTGACCCTGACCTTGCTCACGCTGGTCTGGCGCGCCTGGCGCAGCGCGGTGCCGGATCCCGTCCGCGGCCGCATGCTGCTGCTGTTGCTGGCGTTGATCCTGCAGGTCGGGCTCGGCATCAGCACCCTGATCCTGATCGTGCCGCTGCCGCTCGCCGTTGCGCATCAGGGTGGCGCCGTGCTCCTGTTGAGTGCGACACTCTTTGCCCTGCATGGCCTGAAGCGGATGGAAGCCGGAGCATGAGCGACGCGCCTTCGACGGAGCGGATTCCGGTTTCGGTGATCACCGGCTTTCTCGGCTCCGGCAAGACCACGCTTTTGAAGCATCTCCTGCCGCAGCCGGCGATGGCCGACACCGCGGTCGTCATCAACGAGTTCGGCGAGGTCGGGCTCGACCATCTGCTGGTGGAGAACTCGAGCGACGACACGGTGGTGCTCTCCAGCGGCTGCCTCTGCTGCACCATCCGCGGCGACCTGGTGGACACTCTGCGCAGCCTGTTCCTGCGCCGGCGCAAGGGCGCCATCCCGCAGTTCAAGCGCGTCGTCATCGAGACCACGGGTCTCGCCGATCCGGCGCCGGTGCTCCACACCTTGATGCAGGATCCGCTGGTCTCGGAATGCTACCGGCTGGACGGCGTCATCACCACGGTCGATGCCGTCAACGGCATGGACCAGCTGGACAAGCAGATGGAATCGGTGAAGCAGGCCGCGGTCGCCGACCGATTGCTGCTGACCAAGAGCGACCTCGCCCCGGCCGCCAAGGTCGAGGCGCTGCAGGAGCGCCTGCGCAAGCTCAATCCCGCCGCGCCGATCCGACCGATCCAGGATGGCCGGATCGATGCCGCGGAACTGCTGAATGCCGGTCTCTACAATCCGGAAACCAAGAGTCTCGACGTGCGGCGCTGGCTGAAGGCCGAGGCCTATTCAGAAGATCATGCGCACGACGATCATCATCATGGGCATGGGCATGGGCATGGGCACGCGCACGGCCATGACCACGGCCAGGACCCGCACGACGTCAACCGCCACGATTCGCGGATCGGGGCTTTCGCGCTGGACTGGGATCGGCCGCTGGACTGGTCGGTCTTCGTCGAATGGATCGAGATGCTGATCACCGGCCATGGCGAGAACCTGCTGCGCTTGAAGGGCATCCTGAACGTCGCCGGCGAGGATTCGCCGATCGCGATCCATGGCGTCCAGCACCTCTTCCATCCGCCGATCGCCCTGCCCGCCTGGCCCGACGCCGACCGGCATTCGCGCATCGTGTTCATCACGCGAGACATCGCCCGCGAAACCATCGATACCTCGTTCAAGAGCTTCTTCGCGCCCCGCTCGGATTGAGTGGGGGCGGACTAAGCGCGCGTTCGGCAAAGAAGCTTTCAAAACCCCCTGTTCAAGACCGGGGGCGGCGGGCTACCGTTCGCCCCGAAGCGTCGCACGCGAACGCAGTGAGAACGTCGCGGCGGCTTCTATCCCGGCGCAGCAGAGGCTGCCCATAACAACTTGGACGGGGAGAGGGAAATGTCTCGTTTCACCAGGCTTGCATTGATGACGGCCGCCGGCATCGCGGTGGGTGCCGCATTTGCACAGGCTGATATGCTGCAGAAAGTCGGCGCCGGCGAAGGCGAGGTCGCAATCGTGGCCTGGCCGAGCTACATCGAGCGCGGCGAGACCGACAAGAGTGCCGATTGGGTCACCGGCTTCGAGAAGCAGACCGGCTGCAAGGTCTCGGTCAAGGTCGCGAACAGCTCGGATGAGATGGTCACACTCATGAATGCTGGCGGCTATGATCTGCTGACGGCTTCTGGCGACGCCACCATGCGCCTGATTCGCGGTGGTACGGTGCAACAGATCAACACCGCGCTCATTCCCAGCTATTCGACCATCGATCCCAGGCTGCAAAATGCGCCTTGGCATACGGTCGACGGCAAGCACTATGGAGCCTCATACCAATGGGGCCCGAACATCCTGATGTACAACACCGCCGTCTTCAAGGATGCGCCGAAATCCTGGGACGTCGTGTTCAAGGAAATGACCCTGGCCGACGGCAAGTCCAACAAGGGCCGGATCGAAGCCTACGGCGCGCCGATCTACATTGCCGACGCCGCGCTCTATCTGATGAAGCACAACCCCGAGCTTGGCATCACCGACCCCTACTATCTCGACGAGAAGCAGTTCGCGGCGGCGGTGGATCTCTTGAAGCAACAGCGCCAGCTTGTGGCCAAGTACTGGACCGACTACACGGCCCAGATGGACGAGTTCAAGAACGAAGGCATCGTCGCCTCGACAGCATGGCCCCTGCAGGTGAATCTGCTGACTGGAGACAAAGACGCGAAGATCAAGGTCGCGGGCACGGTACCGGAGGAAGGGGCCACCGGCTGGTCCGACACCACGATGATGGCGACGACTGCGCCGCACCCCAACTGCGCTTATCTGTGGCTGGAGCATTCGCTATCGGCCCAGACCCAGGCAGCGGTCGCGGCTTGGTTCGGCAGCGTCCCGGCGGTGCCCGCGGCCTGCAAAGAGGCCGCCATGGCAAATGACCTCTGCAAGGCACAAGGGTCCGACCTCTTCGACAAGATCCACTTCTGGAAGACGCCGATCAAGGATTGCGGAGACGGCCGGACCTGCGTCGACTACAAGACCTGGACCGAGGCCTTCAACGGCATCCAGAGCGGCCAATAACTGATATGATCTGAGCGCGGGCGGGCCCATCACTCGGCTGGGCCCGCCCTTTTCTTTTCTCGAGGGTCCTGTTCGGGGGAACTGAAAGACATCATGGCGAACGGAGAAAGCGTCGCGGTTTCGTTCCGCAACGTGTCGCGCCACTACGGCGCGGTGAAGGCGGTGGACGACGTCAGCTTCGAGATCAAGGACGGCGAGTTCTTCGCCATGCTGGGCCCCAGCGGCTCCGGCAAGACCACCTGCCTTCGCCTGATCGCCGGCTTCGAGCAGCCGACCGGCGGCACGGTCTCGATCCACGGCCAGGACGTCAACGGCATCCCGCCCTATGACCGCGACGTCAACACCGTGTTCCAGGACTACGCCCTGTTTCCGCACATGACGGTGCTGGAGAATGTCGGCTACGGCCTGATGATCCGCAAGGTGCCGAAGGCCGAGCGGGTGCAGCGCGCCGAGGAGATGCTCAGCATGGTGGCGCTCTCCGGCTTCGGCGGGCGCAAGCCGTCCCAGCTTTCCGGCGGCCAGCGCCAGCGCGTCGCCCTGGCGCGCGCGCTGGTCAACCGGCCGAGCGTGCTGCTGCTGGACGAGCCTTTGGGCGCGCTCGACCTCAAGCTCCGGGAGCAGATGCAGGTCGAATTGAAAGCCATTCAGCGCCGGGTCGGCATCACCTTCATCTACGTGACGCACGACCAGGGCGAGGCGCTCTCGATGAGCGACCGGGTCGCCGTGTTCAACCACGGCCGGATCGAGCAGATGGCCGCGCCGACCGAGCTCTACGAACATCCGAAGACCGCTTTCGTCGCCGGCTTCGTCGGCATCTCCAACCTGGTCGGCGGCGCGCTGGCCGAGCGGCTGACCGGATCCGCGACGCCGGTATCGGTCCGGCCGGAGAAGATCCATCTGGAACCCGCGCAGACTGCGGCACCGGCCGCGGCGCAGACCGTCGCCGGGACGGTTTCCGGCATTCTCTATCTCGGTGCGAGCACCCGCTATCTGGTGGCGCTGGAAGGCGGCGGCGAGCTGACCGTGCTGCTGCAGAACCGCGATGCCCATTTCTCCCCGGCCCAGGGCGATGCGGTGCGGCTGTGGTGGGAAGCGCGGCACCTGATGCGCTTTCAGTCCTGAAGCGGCACAAGTCTTTCTCGAAAACCCAACTTCGCGTGTGAGCGATGCCGCTAGGCCGCCGGGTTTAACCATCCTATAATGGTGCCGAGCCTAGAACGGGGGCGACTACAGCTATCGGGTTGAAGGGCAACGACTTTGCGCCCTTCGGACTCGGGTGGGCCTGAGGACCGCCCGCGCCCAGGGGCCGAGAGGAGTCGGCGGAGGAACCGTCCGGAATGCTCCAAGTCTATGACTGCATCACCCAGCAGCACGACCTCCGGTTGGTGATCGTCGCGGCGTTCATCTGTTTCCTGGCGGCCTATACCGCCTTCAGCCTGCTCGGCCGCGCCATCGAGGCCGGACCCAAGGCGCGCATCTGGTGGATCGGCGCCGGCGCCTTCGCCACCGGCAGCGGCGTCTGGGCGACCCACTTCATCGCCATGATCGCCTTCACGCCCAACATGCCGGTCGGCTATCTGCTCGGCCCGACCCTGATTTCGATCCTGATCGCGATCGTGATCTCCGGCAGCGGCCTCGCCGTCTCCATGATGAAGACGATCGGCATGCCGATGCTGGGCGGCGCCATCATCGGCGCCGGCATCGGCGCGATGCACTATGTCGGCATGATGGCGCTGGTCGTGCCGGGCGTGGTCGAATACGACAAGACCTACGTCATCGCCTCACTGCTGATCGGCATCATCGGCGCCGGCATCGCCGCGGTGGTCGGCCTCAGGAAGTTCGACACCACGCATCGCCTCTCCGCGGCGATCCTGCTGACCCTGGCGATCTGCGGCCTGCACTTCACCGGCATGGCGGGCGCCTCGATCACGCCCGATCCCACCGTTCCGGTGCCGGATCAGGCGATCTCGCCGATCGCGCTGGCGATCACGGTCACCGCCGTCACCTTGATGGTGCTCTGCTTCAGCCTCGCCGGCTCGATCCTCGACGAGCACCTGGTCAGCCGCTCGGCCAAGGAGGCCGAACGCCTGGCCGCCAGCGAGACCCGGTTCCGCGCGCTGACCGAGGCGACCTTCGAAGGCATCCTGATGCACCAAGGCGGCCGCATCGTCGACACCAACCGCTCGATGTCCGAACTGATGGGCGTGCCGCAGGAGGCGCTGGTCGGCCGCGAGATCATGGACTGCGTCGCCGACACCAGCCGGCCGATGCTCCGGAAATACATCACCGACGACATCGAGGCGGCCTGCGAGATCGAGCTCAAACATGTCGACGGATCGCTGATTCCGGCCGAGGTGCTGGCCCGCACGATCCGCACCGAGCACGGCAACGGGCAGGACACCCGGGTGCTCGCGGTCCGCGACATCCGCGAGCGCAAGGAGGCGGAGGAGCGGATCCGCCACATGGCGCATCACGACGCGCTGACCGGCCTGCCGAACCGCCGCATGTTCATGGACCGCCTGACCCAGGTGCTGGCGCGCAGCAAGCGCGACGGCACCACGGTCGCGGTGCTCTGCCTCGACCTCGACCGCTTCAAGCATGTGAACGACCTCGGCGGCCACGCCGCCGGCGACGAGCTGCTGCGCCAGGTGGCGAAGCGCCTCGGCGACAGCATCCGCACCGAGGACACCGCGGCCCGCCTCGGCGGCGACGAGTTCGCGGTGATCCAGGTCGGCGTCGCCCATCCCGACGGCCCCGGCATCATGGCCGAGCGCATGGTGAAGGCGATCGGCCGGCCGTTCGATCTCGGCGGCCAGCAGACCATGATCGGCACCTCGATCGGCATCGCGCTGCATCCCGGCGACGGCGAGGAGGGCGACGACCTGGTGCGCGCCGCGGACACCGCGCTCTATCGCGCCAAGGAGGCCGGCCGCGGCACCTTCCGCTTCTTCGAGGCGGAGATGGACGTGCGGCTGCAGGAGCGCCGGCTGCTGGAGCGCGACCTCCGGCAGGCGCTGGCGGAGGAGCAGCTCCGTGTCCACTACCAGCCGCTGGCCGATTGCGGCGGCGGCAAGATCGTCGGCTTCGAGGCGCTGCTGCGCTGGACCCATCCGGAGCGCGGCCCGATCTCGCCGGCGCAATTCATCCCGCTGGCCGAGGAATGCGGCCTGATCATGCCGCTGGGCGCCTGGGTGATGCGGCGCGCCTGCTCGGACGCCGCCACCTGGCCGAACGACAAGCTGGTGGCGGTCAACCTCTCGCCGGCCCAGTTCCGTCACGCCGATCTCGCCAATGAGATCCTGAAGGTCCTGAAGGAGACCGGGCTGCCGGCCGAGCGGCTGGAGCTCGAAGTGACCGAGAGCCTGCTGATCGACGACCCGGACCGGGTGCTGGCGACGCTGATGGTGCTGAAGGACGCGGGCGTCAGGATCTCGCTCGACGATTTCGGCACCGGCTATTCGAGCCTGAGCTACCTGCAGCGCTTCCCGTTCGACAAGATCAAGATCGACCGCTCCTTCGTCGCGCAGATGGAGAAGAACGCAGATTCGATGTCGATCATC
>JAYSFH010000006.1:22761-23870 GCA_041913405.1 Dongia sp.
ATCGCGCTCGGCAAGTCGCTGCGCATCAAGGTGACCGCCGAGGGTGTCGAATCCGCAGCGCAGCTCAACCTGCTGCAGCAGGAGAACTGCGACCTGGTGCAGGGCTACCTGCTCGGTAAGCCGATGGCCAAGGAAGACCTTGGCAACCTGCTCTCCACCGCCTCCGCCACCCACGCGGCGCCAGTCAGCTGACATAAGCTATCGATAACGCGAGGACTGCGCGCCCAGCCGTGTGACGCCCATCTCACCCGGCTGCATCCACGCTTGCCCGAACCGCGAAGAAGAGAGATGGAAGCGTCCGCCGTTGTGGGACGCGGAAATCTCTATTCGAGGACAGCGATGAATCTGATGACGCCGGTCACTTGGCCCGTGAAGCGCCGGGAGATCCACAACCACCACATGGACTCGACGGTCTGGAACAGCTTCAAGTTCCGCAACGACGACGTGATCGTCGCGACTTACGGCAAGTCCGGCACCACCTGGACCCAGCAGATCGTAGCGCAGCTGATCTTCAACGGCGCCGAGGGCATCGACGTGCCGACGATCTCGCCCTGGGTCGACTTGCGCATCATGCCGCGGGCGGCGATCGACGGGCTCGAGCTGCAGGAGCATCGTCGGGTCCTGAAGACCCATCTGCCGGTCGATGCGCTGGTGTTCTCGCCGAAGGCCAAATACATCTATATCGGCCGCGACGGGCGCGACGCGGTCTGGAGCCTGTTCAACCACCACATCAACGCGACCGACGCCTTCTTCGCCGCGTTCAACGACTGCCCGGGCCGCCAGGGACCGCGGCTGGAGCGCGGCGCCAACGACCCGCACGCCTTCTTCACCCGCTGGTTCGAGCAAAACGGCGAGCCCTACTGGCCGTTCTGGGAGAACATCCGCTCCTGGTGGGAGATCCGCCACCTGCCCAACGTGCTGATGCTGCATTTCAGCGACATGAAGCGCGACCTGCCGGGCGCGATCCGCCGCATCGCCGATTTCCTGGACATCGGGATCGACGAGGCCGTCCTGCCGCAGATCGTCCACCACTGCAGCTTCGACTACATGAAGGCCCATGCCGAGAAGGTGGCGCCGCTGGGCGGCGTGCTGTGGCAGGGCGGGGCCCA
>JAYSFH010000007.1:0-7109 GCA_041913405.1 Dongia sp.
AGGTTCCACGCGATGGTGCTGCCGCATCTCGACGATGCGGTGAATCTCGCCTGGTGGCTGGCTGGCAACCGCACCGATGCCGAGGATATCGTGCAGGAGGCGGTGCTGCGGGCCTTCAAGTATTTCGATCGCTTCTCCGGCGAGAAGGCGCGGCCCTGGCTGCTCCAGATCGTGCGCAACACGACGGCGAGCTGGATGGTGAAGAACCGGCCGCGGCATCTGACCCTGGTCGGTGATCCTGCGGAAGCGGAGCCCGATCGACCGGAAGAGGCGGCGCCATCGCCCGAGCAGCAATCCGAGACCCGCGAGTTGCGCAGCGAGATCGATCGCGCGGTCGCCGGCTTGCCGCCGGATTTCCGCGAGGCCATCCTGTTGCGGGAGATCGAGGAGCTCTCCTACAAGGAGATCGCCGCGGTCCTGGAGGTGCCGATCGGTACCGTCATGTCGCGGATCGCCCGCGGCCGCAAGCTGCTGCAGATCCAACTCAAGGAGGCCGTCGGATGAGCGTGTTCGATCCTCTCGGCTACATCATGGACTGCGAATCGCTGCATCTCTATTTCGATGGCGAGCTCGACACCGTCGCGGCCATCGCCTTCGAGAAGCATCTCGAGACCTGCGCGCAATGCCGCGCCGACCTCGCCGAGTTCCGCGACATCCGCCGCCACCTGCAAGCCGAGCTCACCCGCATGCCGGCGGGCGACGGGTTGCAGCAGAAGATCCAATCCAGCCTCGATGCCGACCTCGAGGACGAGGCGCCGGTCCGGCGCCGCGGCCGGAGCTGGCAGAAGCTGGCGCTGGCCGCGGCGGTGGTGGCGATGGTCTCCAGCGGCACCACGTTCTATCTCGAGCAGCCGAGCGAGGAGAGTCTCTGGCTCCACGGCATCGTGAACGCGCATGAGCGGGCGCTGCTGGCCGGGCACACGATCGACGTCGCCTCGTCCAGCCGCCACACAGTGAAGCCCTGGTTCAGCGGCAAGACCACGATCGCGCCGCTGGTTGCGGACTTGGGCGATGCCGGCTTCCCGCTGATCGGCGGGCGCCTCGACGTGCCGCTCGACCGCGCCATGCCGGCGATCGTCTACGGCGCCGGCCCGCATCTGATCAGTCTCTATATGCGCCCGGCCGATGGCGAGAGCGCGCCGCACCACGCCAAGCTTGACGGTTTCTCGGTGCTCGCCTGGCGCCAGGGCGGCTTTGCCTTCACCGCCGTCAGCGATGCCGACGGCGCCGAGCTCGGCAAGTTCCAGCAGGCCTTTGCGACCAAGGCTGCGGCGATGCCGTGACCGCGGCGGCTTCCTTCAGCGCGGCGGCTCCAATCCCAGCGCGCTCGGGAAGTCAGCCCAGACGTAGGCGGTCTCGTCGCAGGCCCAGCCTTCCGACGGATCGACCCGCTGCTGCGCCAACCGCGCACCGAGCGCTTCATAGAAGACGCGGGCCAGGGCATTGGTGCTCAACACCCAGGTCCCCGTCTGGCGCCGCCCACGCGCGGCCAGCGCCGTGCCCAGCTCACAAAGCAGGGCGCGCCCTAGGCCCTGCCGCTGATGGCGCTGCAGCACATAGACTGCGTAGAGCTCGGCCTGCCAGGGGAATGCCGGATCGCGCGCCGGGCCAGCCGCCGCGAAGCCCGCCGGCGAGCGATCCTCCGCCTCGGCGATGAAGACGATGGGGCCTTCGGCGCCGCGCTCCAGCCCCTTGCGCCACTGCACCGAGCGCTCCGCGGGCGTCAGCCTTTCGATCACCCATTCCGGCATCAGCCCGGAATAGGTTTCGCGCCAGCCCCGGACATGCAGCCTGCCGAGCGCGTCGCAATCCTCCACCACCGCGGCGCGGATCTGCGCGGCGGAGGAAGCGCTCATCGGCTCATCGGCGTCGTCGCCAGGGCGGCGAAGGCGGCGGCGGTGACGATCTCGTTGACCGTGGCACCGGTCTGCACGATCTGCACCGGCTTCTCCAGCCCGACCAGGATCGGGCCGATCGCCGTGCCGCCGAGCTCGGCCATCAGCTTGGCGACGATGTTGGCGGAATGCAGCGCCGGCATGATCAGCACATTGGCCGGGCCGCCCAGGCGGCAGAAGGGATAGAGCTCCTTCATCAGGCCGAAGTTCAAGGCGACATTGGCCTGCATCTCGCCGTCATATTCGAAATCGACCCGGCGATCGTCGAGGATATGCACCGCCTCGCGGATACGCTCGGCCTTCTCCCGCGGCGGATGCCCGAAGTTGGAGAAGGAGAGCAGGGCGACCCGCGGCTCATGTCCCAGGTGCCGTGCAATCGAGGCGCATTGCACGGCGAAGTCGGCCAGCTGGTCGGGCGTCGGCAATTCATGCACCGACGTATCGGCGATCAGCACGGTGCGGCCGCGTGCGATCAGGATCGAGACCGCCATCAGGGTCTGGCCGTCGCGGGTGTCGAACACCTTGGTCGCGTCGTCGAGGCAGACATAGAAGCTGCGGGTCACGCCGGTGACCATGGCATCGGCATGGCCCTCGGCCACCATGCAGGCGGCAAAGATGTTGCGGTCCTGGTTCACCATGCGCTGGGCGTCGCGGGCAAGGATGCCCTGGCGCTGCAATCGGTTGTAGAGGCGGTCGGAATAAAGCTTGTTGTGCGGCGAGACCCGCGCGTTGACCACTTCGAGATTGGCGGCGTCGGCGAGGCTCGCCGCCTTGATCGTCTCCTGGATCCTTTCCGTGCGGCCGATCAGGACCGGCGTGCCGTAGCCCGCGGCGCGGAAGGCGATCGCGGCGCGGATCACCTTCTCCTCCTCGCCCTCGGCGAACACCACGCGCTTCGGGTTGTGCTGCACCCGGTCGAAGATGAGATGGAGCGACCCGGCGCTCGGATCCAGTCGGCCCTTCAGGCTCGCGACATAGGTCTCCATGTCGATGATCGGCCGGCGCGCGACCCCGCTGTCCATCGCCGCGCGGGCGACCGCCGGCGGCACATGCGAGATGAGGCGCGGGTCGAACGGCACCGGGATGATGTATTCCGGGCCGAAACGCAGTCGCCGCCCGGAATAGGCGGCATCGACCTCGTCCGGCACGTCCTGGCGCGCCAGCTCCGCGAGCGCGTGGGCCGCGGCGATCTTCATGTTCTCGTTGATGGTCGAGGCACGGACGTCGAGCGCGCCGCGGAAGATATAGGGGAAGCCGAGGACGTTGTTCACCTGGTTCGGATAGTCGCTGCGTCCGGTGGCAACGATCGCATCGTCACGCACGGACTTGACCTCCTCCGGCGTGATCTCGGGGTCGGGATTGGCCATCGCGAAGATGATCGGCTTCGGCGCCATCGCGCGAACCATCTCCGGCGTCACCGCGTCCTTCACCGAGAGGCCGAAGAAGGCGTCGGCGCCGTTGAGCGCGTCGGCAAGGCTGCGGGCGTCGGTCGGCGTCGCATGCGCCGCCTTCCACTGGTTCATGCCCTCGGTGCGGCCCTGGTAGATGACGCCCTTGGTGTCGCAGAGGATCACATGGTCGCTCGGCATGCCCATCGCCATCACCAGCTCGGCGCAGGCGATCGCGGCGGCGCCCGCGCCGTTGATGACCAGCCGGGTCGTCTTCATGTCGCGGCCGGTCAGGTGCATGGCGTTGATCAGGCCGGCGGCGGCGATGATCGCGGTGCCATGTTGGTCGTCATGGAAGACCGGGATGTTCATCAGCTCGCGGAGCTGCTGCTCGATGATGAAGCATTCCGGCGCTTTGATGTCTTCGAGATTGACGCCGCCGAACGAGGGCGCGAGGTAGCGCACCGAGTTCACGAAGGCATCGACATCCTTGGTGTCGACCTCGAGGTCGATCGAATCGATGTCGGCGAAGCGCTTGAAGAGCACCGACTTGCCCTCCATCACTGGCTTGGAGGCGAGCGCGCCGAGATCGCCCAGGCCCAGCACCGCGGTGCCGTTGGAGATCACCGCCACCAGGTTGCCCTTGGCCGTGTAGTCGTAGGCCGTGGTTGGGTCCTTGGCGATGCGCAAGCACGGCCACGCCACGCCGGGCGAATAGGCGAGGCTGAGATCGCGTTGCGTGGTGAGCGGCTTGGTGGCGATGATCTCGATCTTCCCGGGGCGCCCCTGCATGTGGAAGCTGAGGGCGTCTTCCTCGGTGAAGGTCGGCTTGATCGCGGTCATCGGGGCCATGTCCTGACAGTGGTGGCGCCGCCGGTCTTCGCCTGCTGGCGCGCGTCGGGCAATAGTGCATCATCCCCGCCGCCGAACCACGCGGATGGGCAAAAGCGGCTGTATACAATCGCTAAAGGGGGCGCCGATCAGGCGCCGCGCTGCACCGCGGGATCGAGATAGGAATCCCAGAGGTCCAGGTAGACGGTGTTCTTCCCGCCGCCCGCGCCCCACAGCACTTCGCCCGCAAAGGCCACCGTATAGAGATGCTGCGGGCAGAGGCCGTCGCCGCGGGCATTGCTGTCGGCAAAGCTGAAGACACCGCGCTCGGCGTGGATGACGCCGGTCTTGCCACGGGCATAGCGCGGCAGCCGCGTGTGCCCGGCCGGGTTGATGTTGCGGGCGACGACCGCATCACCGGCGGCGAAGCGCGCGACGATGCCGTCCGAAGCCATGCGGGTCGATCCGCCCGCGGTGATCATCTGCAAGGCTTCGTCCGGACGCAGCGGCGCCGGCGGAGCGGGGAGGCCGCGCTGTTGCAGCAAGGCGCTGTAGGAGCGGAACCAGAGCTCGTAGTAGCTCGCCCGGAGATAGGCCGCCGGCGGCACCCGCTCGATCTCCTGGCGGAAATGGTCGTCGCTGAGCGACAGCGCATTGGCGATCCCGAAGGAGAGGCCGAACATCCGGCGCTCCCATTCGGCGTGGAACACCGGCTCGTCGGCCTCGCGCGTGATCGGGCCGAAGCCGTCCATCCCGCCCATGTCGTGGATGCTGTTCACAGCAGGGCCGTCCCGATCATGCCGTCGCGCGTGACCATCGCCGCCAGCTCCGCCTCGCTCTTGGCCGTCGTGGCTGCGGGCTGCATCGGCAACACCATGTAGCGGAGCTCCGCGGTGCTGTCCCAGACCCGCACCTCCGTGTCGGCGGCGAGTGTCACGCCGAGTTCCTGGAGCACGCCATGCGGATCTTTGACCACGCGAGACCGGTACGGCGCCGACTTGTACCAGATCGGCGGCAGGCCGAGCACCGGCCAGGGATAGCAGGAGCAGAGCGTGCAGACGATCACGTTGTGCACATCGGGCGTGTTCTCGACCACGACCATGTTCTCGCCCTGCGCGCCGCGGTAGCCGAGCTCGGCGATCGCCGCCGTCGCATCCTGCATCAGGCGTTGCTTATAGGCGGGATCGGTCCAGGCCCGCGCCACGACGCGGGCCCCGTTGCGCGGGCCGATCGCCGTCTCGTAGGTCTCGATGATCCGGTCCAGGGTCGCGCGCTCGATCACGCCCTTCTCGATCATCAGGTCTTCCAGCGCCTTGACCCGCAAGGCGATGTCCGGAAGCGCGCTGCCTTGATGCGCGTGGTCGTGCCCGTGCCCGTGCGGATGCTTGGCGCTCATGGCGCCGAGTTTAGCCGATCGTCAGCACAACGCGACCGACAATCTTGCCCCGCCGCATGCGGTTGAGAACGGCGTTGGCGGCGCTTAAGGGTGCGGTCTCGATCTTGGCCGCGACCTCGCCCCTGAGCGCAAAGGCGACCGCCTCGTCGAGATCGAGCCTTGTGCCGACGCTCGACCCCCGCACCGAAAGCTCGCGGCCGGAGATCTGCGCGATCGAGGCCCTTAGTTCATCGGCCTTGCCGCCGGGCAGGCCGAGAAACACCACGGTGCCGCCGGCCCGCAGCATGCCGATCGACTGCTCGAAGGCCTGGGTGGCGACCGCGGCCACCACGGCGCCGTGGACGCCGCCGATGCCCTTGCGGATCGCCGAGACCGGATTCTCCTCCCGGGCGTTGACCAGGAACTCGGCGCCGAGCTTCTTCGCCAGCGCCAGCTTCTTCGGGTCGATATCGACCGCGGCGACGCGCAGGCCCATGGCGACCGCATATTGAACGGCCACATGCCCGAGCCCGCCGATCCCGACCACGGCGACCCACTGGCCGGGCCGCGCGTTGGTGCGTTTCAGCCCGCGATAGGTGGTGACGCCGGCGCAGAGGATCGGCGCGATGGCGACCAGATCGGCGCGCTTCGGCAGGCGCGCCACGAAATCGGCGCGCGCGACCATGTATTCCGCGTAGCCGCCTGCCTTGGAATAGCCGGTGGCCTGGCCGGTGCGGCAGACCGTCTCCATGCCGGAGAGGCAGGCCTCGCAATGGCCGCAGGCGCTCCACATCCAGGGCACGCCCACCGGATCGCCCTTGCGGAAGCCGGTCACGCCCTCACCGAGTTCGGCGACATGGCCGGTGACTTCATGGCCGGGAATGAGCGGCAGGACCGGGCCGGGATTCCAGTCGCCGTCGATCGCATGGAGATCGCTGTGACAGACCCCGCAGGCCACCACCTTGATCAGGATCTCGCCCGGGCCGGGCTCCGGAATCGGCAGGCGTTCGATCTTCAGCCTGGTCTTCAGCTTGCGCAAGACCGCGGCGCGCATCTTGGTCGGTGCTTTCGTACTCATACTGCCGTCCCGTTCTGTCTTGCCCGGATCATGCCGATGATGCGCTGCTTCACGCCGTCGATCTCGCGTTCCTGCAGCGCCTTTCCCTTTCCTGCAACCGGAGGTTCATCTGCCTGGGCATCCAGACTGCCGACAATGGCGGCCTTGTTCAAGACATGGAGCAGGTCGCGCATGTCGCGATAAGGAAAGAGAAGGCGCTGCGTCACCAGGAAGTCGCGCAGCCGGTCGAGAAAGTCTGGGGCCAGGCCGGCGCGATGCCGCCGCCGCCGCCGCGCATCCATCGAAAGGCCCAGCCCACGAGACGAGAAGCGCGTCAGATACTCGGGCATCGCCAGGGTGAAGATCTCGACCGGCTTCCCGGTGACGCAGGCATCGGCGATCATCGACGCGCTGTCGCAGGTGACCAGGAACCTGTCAGCCAGCGCCAGCAGTGCCGGATAGGGATTGGGCTGTGGCGGCGGCCAGCCGAACACACGGTGCGCTCGATTGTCGGAGGGATCGCCGGAAAGACCGAGCTCCAGGATCTCGCGCACCGGGTTGGG
>JAYSFH010000007.1:7119-23413 GCA_041913405.1 Dongia sp.
AGCGAGCCACCGAGCACCCGGCGAAGCTCCGTCATCCGGCGCAGCAGGCGGGAGCCATCCGCTGCGTCGAACCGGATGGGTGAGGCTGGGCCGCCGACCAGCACGCCGAGCCAAGGCCGCGGCAGGTCCTGAAACTGCTTCTCCCAGGCTTCGAGCGCCGCCGCCTCGCGCGCCGGATCGCGCCGCACGATCGGCAGGGTCAGCGAGATCATGTTGGCGGTCGGCGCCACGCCGTATTGCGGGGTCTCGAGCACGAGGTCGATCGCCTTCGGCTTGGTGCCGAGCCGGCCGAGCTGCACATGCACGATCCGGCCGCCGCTCAGTTCCTTCAGCCATTGCGCGACGACGCAGGGGGTGCGGCCGCAGCCGATCACCACATCCGGCCAGGGTGGCGCCATGTCGGCGGCGGCGAAGACTTCGAGCGACGGACGCCGCGGCCAGCGTCGCTTTCCCGCCTGCCGCAGCTCGGGCGAGACGGTCTTGATCTCCGCCCGCCAGCCGGAGCCGGCGCCGGACAGGCTTTCGCCCAGCGCCATGACTTGCGCATTGTCACCGGCGGTCTTCCCCTGGAGGAGCCAGAGGCGCAGGCTTCCCTTGGACTCCCCCGCGGAGTCGCCCTTCGAGTCCTGCATGCGGCCCTGTCCTAACTCGTCCCCTGGCGACTATGGCCGAGCCCCGGCCAAGGGACAACTGGGCGGCGGACAACTGGGCCGAAGGATGGACCGATCGCCCCGCGGAATGCTAATCGGATCGGTATGAACGACCAGACGCCACCACTGGAGTCGCCGGCCCCTGTGGATAAATCCGCGGGCGAAAAGAACGCCGTCACGCCGATGATGGCGCAGTATCTCGCGGCCAAGCGCGCGCATCCCGATTGCCTGCTGTTCTACCGGATGGGCGATTTCTACGAGCTCTTCTTCGAGGACGCGGTGAAGGCCGCGGCGGCGCTCGACATCGCGCTCACCAAGCGCGGCAAGCATGACGGCGACGACATTCCGATGTGCGGCGTGCCGGTCCACGCCCATGACGCCTATCTCGCCAAGCTGGTGCGCCAGGGCTTCAAGGTCGGGGTCTGCGAGCAGATCGAAGACCCGGCCGAAGCCAAGAAGCGCGGCTCGAAATCGGTGGTGAAGCGCGCGGTGGTCCGCATCGTGACGCCGGGCACCCTGACCGAGGACGAGTTGCTCGAAGCGCGCGCACACAACTATCTCGTCGCCCTCGCGGACGCGGCCGGCGGCCTCGGCCTCGCCTGGGTCGATATCTCGACCGGTGGTTTCTTCGTCCAGGCGATCGAGAAGGCGGCACTCCCCGCGGCGCTGGCGCGGCTCGACCCCAACGAGATTCTGCTGCCGGATCGCCTGCTGGCCGCACCCGAGCTCTTCGAAGTTTTCGGCGACTGGCGGCGGCAACTGTCGCCGCTGCCCGGCAGCCGCTTCGACTCCGAGAATGCGCGACTGCGGCTGGAGCGCTTCCTCGGTGCCGCGACCCTCGACGCCTTCGGCGCCTTCAGCCGCGCCGAGATCGCCGCCGCCGGCGCCATCCTCGACTATGTTGAGCTGACCCAGCAGGGCAAGATGCCGCGGCTCGCGGCGCTGAAGCGGATCTCTGCGACTGCTATTCTCGAGATCGACGCCGCGACAAGGCGCAACCTCGAGCTTACCCGGACGCTCTCCGGCGAGCGCGTGGGCTCGCTGCTCGCCACCATCGACCGCACGGTGACCGGCGCCGGCGCGCGGCTGCTGAGCGAGTTCCTGACCGCGCCCTTGACCGATCCCGCTGCCATCGCCGAGCGCCAGGACCTGGTGCAGTTCCTGCTGGGCGATGATGGCTTGCGTGAGGCCCTGCGCGAGGCTTTGCGCCAGGCGCCGGATCTCGAACGGGCACTCTCGCGGCTGACCGCCGGCCGCGGCGGCCCGCGCGATCTCGCGGCGATCCGCGACGGCCTGCAGCAGGCGGCCGCCATGCGCGCCGGCATCGCCCCCCCCCGCAACCCGCCGCCGAAGCTGCTGAAAGCCGCGGAAGTCGGCCTCGGCCACCATGCCGAGCTGGTCGATCGTCTCTCCCGCGCGCTCAAGGCCGAGCTGCCGTTCCTCTCTCGTGAGGGCGGCTTCATCGCGGCCGGCTATGCGCCGGAGCTGGACGAGCTCCTGAAGCTGCGCGACGGCTCGCGGCAATTGGTGCTGGAGCTGGAAGCGCGCCTCAAGACCGAGAGCGGCATCTCGAGCCTCAAGATCCGCCACAACAACGTCATCGGCTATTACATCGAGGCGACACCGGTCCATGCCGACAAGCTGAAGAGCGATCCCAAATTCGTGCTGCGGCAGAGCATGGCCAACGCCATGCGCTTCTCGACCGGAGAGCTGGCGGAGCTCGAGCAGAAGATCGTCCATGCCGCCGACCGCGCCCTGGCCCTCGAGCTGCGCCTGTTCGCCGATCTCACCGCCGAGGTGATCGCCCGCGCGGCGCCGATCGCCGAAGCCGCGGCGGCGCTGGCGCTGATCGATGTCGGCGCGGCTTTGGCGGCGCTCGCCCGCGACGAGGATTGGGTGCGGCCGAAATGCGACGACAGCCGCACCTTCGAGATCGAAGGCGGGCGTCATCCGGTGGTCGAGGCGGCATTGCGACGCCAGAATGCCGGCGCCTTCGTCGCCAACGACTGCGACCTCTCGCCGGAACGAAGGCTGTGGCTGGTGACCGGACCGAACATGGCCGGCAAATCCACCTTCCTCAGGCAGAACGCGGTCATCGCCGTGCTGGCGCAGATCGGCGCCTACGTGCCGGCGAAGTCGGCGCGGATCGGCGTGGTCGACCGGCTGTTCAGCCGCGTCGGTGCCGCCGACGATCTGGCCCGCGGCCGTTCGACCTTCATGGTCGAGATGGTGGAGACCGCCGCGATCCTGAACCAGGCCGGCGAGCGTGCCCTGGTCATCCTCGACGAGATCGGCCGCGGTACGGCGACCTTCGACGGACTCTCGATCGCCTGGGCCTGCCTCGAGCATCTTCACGAGGTGAATCGCTGCCGCACGCTGTTCGCGACGCATTACCATGAGCTCACCAGCCTGGCCGCACGGCTTCCGGCGCTGAAGCCCTACACGATGAAGGTCATGGAATGGCAGGGCGAGGTGAAGTTCCTGCATGAAATCGCGGCGGGCGCCGCCGATCGCTCCTACGGCATCCATGTGGCGCAGCTGGCGGGTCTGCCCCAGGCCGCGATCCAGCGCGCCGAAGAAGTGCTGAAGACCCTGGAACAGGGCGAGCAAGCCAGTGCGCTCACGCGCCTGGCTGATGACCTGCCGCTCTTCGCCGTCGCCGCGGCGCCGGAACCCACCAATCTCTCCGAACCGAGCGCCGCCGAAGCGGAGCTGCGGCTGATCAATCCCGACGAACTCTCGCCGAAAGAGGCCTTGGAGCTGCTCTACAAGCTCCGCGGCCTGGTCGGCTTGAAATGAGCACGAAAGAATGGGCGCTGGAGATGGCGCTCTACAGCCAGTGGCAGAACGACAAGCTCTACGGTCTCTGTGATGCCCTGAGCGATGCGGACCGCAAGCTGGACCGCGGCCTCTTCTTCGGCTCGATCCACAGCACGCTTGAACACATCCTGATGGTCGATCGCGTGCTCTGGGATTTCACCTTGAGCGGCACACCGCCGCGCGACTGGGACCCGAACCGCAAGGTCACGGACGACTATGCGGTCTTACGGGCGGAACGCGTCGGCTTCGACGCCATGCTGCTCGACAAGGTCCGCCTGCAGCCCAAGACCTGGTTGGACGAGACGGTGAGCTACCGCCACCCCCGCCTGGGAAGAGAGCGCAGTCATCCCCGCCAGTTCACCCTGATGCAGCTCTTCAACCATGGGACCCACCACCGATCGCAGGTGACTTCGGCGCTGCACCAGATGGGCATTGACTACGGCAACACCGACCTGCCGTACAACCCGATCTCGCAGTATTAGACCCGCACGATCAGCTTGCCGAAGTTCTTGCCTTGCAGCAGGCCGATCAGGCCTTCCGGCGCGCGCTCCAGCCCGTCGATGATGTCCTCGCGGTACTTGACCCGGCCCTCGCGGATCCATTGCGCCATGTCGCGATAGAAATCCGGGCGCTGCTCCTCGTAGTCGAACTGGATGAAGCCCTGGATGTGGAAGCGCTTCGACAGCACCTGGCGCATCACCACGGGCAAGCGGTCCGGCCCGGGAAAATCGCCGTCGGCATTGTATTGCGCGATCAGGCCGCAGACGGGAATGCGCGAAAAGTCGTTGAGCAGCGGAAAGACCGCATCCCAGACCGCGCCGCCGACATTCTCGAAATAGACGTCGATGCCCCGCGGACAGGCCCTGGCGAGCTGCGCCGGGAAGTCGCCGGCGCTGTGATCGAGACAGGCGTCGAAGCCGAGCGCGTTCAACACGAAGTCGCATTTCGCCTTGCCGCCGGCGATGCCGACCGCCCGGGCACCCCGGATCTTGGCGATCTGCCCGACCGCGGAACCGACAGGCCCGCTGGCCGCGGCGACCACGACCGTCTCGCCCGACTTCGGCTTGCCGATATTCCCCAGGCCGACATAGGCGGTGAAGCCCGGCATGCCGAGCACACCCAGCGCCGTCGTCACCGGCGCGTCCTTGGGGTCGAGCTTGCGCAGCTCTTCCTGATTGGCGACGGCGGGACTCTGCCAGCCGGAATAGGAGAGCACGGTCTCGCCTGGCTTGAGATCCGGGTGGCGGGATTCGAGCACCGTCGCGACCGTTCCGCCTTCCATCTCTTGGCCGATGGCGGTCGGCGCGGCATAGGATTTCCGATCGTCCATCCGGCCGCGCATATAGGGGTCGAGCGAAAGATACTGGATCTGAAGCAGGACCTCGCCGTCCTGCGGCTGCGGGATCGGCGCCTCCTCGAGGCGGAAGTCCGAGGCCTTCGGCAGTCCCTTCGGTCGCGCCGCGAGGACGACCCGGCGGTTCTTACTGGCCGACATGATTGCCCAGGCCCCCTGCCGCAAGACTTTGGCGCACCATTTCCTGGAAATACTGCACGCCGTCCTCATGGCGGGGGCTCAACGGCCCGTCGCGGTAGATGCCGGCTTTCAGATTCTGCTGCACCTCTTCGCAGATCCCGAAATCCTCGCGCACGATCTGGCAGTTGGTCTCGATCGTGGCGCGGTGCTTCTCCAGCAATGCGGGACTCCGGTCGGCGAAGTAGAACTCGTAGCGGAGCTCCGTGCGATCCTCGGCGGTGGGCACGATGCGCGAGGTGTTCATGCCGTCCGGATAGACCGACAAGGTCATGTTGGGCCAGATCCAGAGCCAGAGGCCGCCATAGATCGAACCGCCCTTCTGCGGCGCCTTCATGATCACCACGCCCTTCTGATGCGTGGTCTCGAAGCGCGACATGTCGACCGCGGCATTGAGGCCCGGATGGATGCCGGGGATGTGGTAGCCCTCGACGAAATTGTCGGTATAGGTCTTCCAGTTGGAGTTCATGGCGAACTCGGCCTGGTCCAGCTTGCCGAAGGTCTCGATCGGGTAGGGCTCGAGCAACGCCGGCAGGTCGCCCAGAAAATCGACCAGCGGCACGGCGTCGTCGTCCAGGCAGGCGAAGGTGAGGCCGCGCCAGGTCTCGCAGCGCACCGGCATCAGGCCATGGGATTTCTTGTCGAACCAGGCAGCCTCGCCGAAATTCGGCGTCGCCATCAGCCTTCCGTCGGTCGCGAAGGTCCAGCCGTGGTAGCGGCAGCGCAGCACGTCGCAATGCCCGTCGCCTTCGCTGAGCAAGGGGGCGGCGCGATGCGGACAGAGATTGTGGAAGGCCTTCAGCGCCCCGCTGCGCTCGCGGATGACGAAGAGGCGATAGCCGGCGATCTGCACCGCGCGGAAATCGCCCGGCTTCGCGAACTCCGCCTCCGGCCCGATGAACTGCCAGGTCTTGCCGAAGATCGCCTTGCGTTCGGCCTCATAGACCGCGGGATCGCAATACCAGGCGGCGGGCAGGGACCGCACCGGTGTCGCCGAAAAGCTCTGCACAGGCTGGTTCATGGCGCTCCATCACCCCGTTCCCGGGAATAATAGAGGCACTCTAACTTCTCGTCACTAGGCTCGGCTATTCCAGCGGCGGCGCCGGCGGCAGGGTCTCGATCGAGCGGCGGTTGGCGCCGTCGTCGAGATCGACATGCAGCACCCAACGCTGCCAGTCCCGACGATAGGCGGCCATGTCCGGTACCTTGAAGCGCAGGGTGCTGGTGGTGGTGGAATGGCTGCGCTGGTCCGGCCCCCCGCCGCCGAACAGCGGGAAGCCGAAGCCGATCCCCGTGGAGACCCCGCCATTGGAACCGCCCTCGACACCGACGCCGAGACCGGAACCATAGTAATCATTGGAATCGGTATAGGTATTGCGGTCGCGGTCGATCTGATAGGCGGCGACCGTCTGCCCGTCGGGCTGCCGCAGCACGGCCGCCTTCACCGGCAGCGGGTCGACGATCGTGGTCAGGATCTGGTCTTCGGTGCCAAGCACGAAATGGCTGGCCACGGATTCCCGCGGCGGCGGTGCGGTCTCGCCGCCGGAGCAGCCGCAAAGCAGCAGCAACGCGAGCGCCGGTGTCAACAAACGGAACGGATCGGACAACATGGTGAAATATTGTCCGCAACCCGCCGGCGGCTACAAGTTGAGTTTAAACAGTGCGGTACCGGTCACGCCGAAGTGAACCCCCGGTTTAAACCCTGCGCAACTTCAGCGCGCACACATCCACAGGAAAATTGAGGGAATTTTAACGGTGTGGGCGAAGGATGCGCCTATCCCTCGTTTGCTTCCAAGGAGCATGAGTTCATGACCATCGACCGATCCTTGACGGGTCGCGAGCGGTTCTTCGATTCGTCGGACGTGATCGTCACCAAGACCGATCTCAAAGGCCGCATCACCTATGCCAACCGCACCTTCCTCGACATCGCCAGCCTCGATGTGCGCCACACGCTCGATGCGCCGCACAGCCTGATCCGCCATCCCGAGATGCCGCGCGCGGTCTTCTGGCTGCTCTGGGAAACCATCCAGGCCGGCAAGGAGATCTTCGCCTATGTGCTCAACCGCGCGACCAACGGCGACCATTACTGGGTCTTCGCCCATGTGACGCCAAGCTTCGACGAGAACGGCAAGATCATCGGCTATCATTCGAATCGCCGGCTGCCGCGTCGCGAGCCGATCGACAAGGTCATCAAGCCGATCTACGCCGATCTGCTGGCGATCGAGAACAGCCACGCCAACCGCAAGGACGGCATGCACGCCGCCGTCGCCGCCCTGACCGACAAATTGAAGAATGCCAAGGTTTCCTATGATGAATTCATTTTTTCGATTTAGCCCGATCCTGCTGGCCGTTTTCGCCGGCGCCTTCGGCTTGGCCGCGGTGCTCGCCGGGGTCCTCGGTCTTTCCGCCGCCGCCCTGATTCCGGCTGGCCTTGCCCTGGCGCTGCAGGTGCTGGCGCTGGTCGGCCTGGTCCGTGAGCGTCGCTTCGTCGCAAAGGTCACCGGCATGCTGAAACGCCTGAAGGCCGGTGACCTCGAAGCCCGGGTCGCCCGTATCGAGGGCCAGTCGCCGATCGAACTCCTGGCCTGGGAGGCCAATGACGTGATCGATCGCGCCGACGCCTTCGTGCGCGAAGCGACCGCGTCGCTGCAGTCGGTCAGCCGCAATGTCTATTATCGCCGCGTCGTCGAGACCGGCATGTCGGGCTCTTACAAGCACGGCGCCGAAGCGATCAACGCCGCGACCGGCGCGATGCAGGGCAAGATCCGCGACTTCGCCGCGGCGCGGGGCATCTTCGAGCAGAACACCGCGCTGGTCGTCTCTGACCTTGCCGCGGTGACCGATGAGATCGGGGCTTCGGCGAAGCAGCTGAGCGCCGCGGCCGGCACGACCGCGGAAAGCACGGTCGCCGCGGTCGAAGCCAGCGGCGAGGCGCGCGGCAGCCTCGAGACGGTCGCGGCGGCGACCGGCCAGCTCAACGCCTCGATCGGCGAGATCAACCAGCAGATCCATCGCTCGGCGGAGATCGCCCATGAGGCCAAGCGCGAGACCGACGAGGCCAGTCAGCGCACCGAAACCCTGATCAAGAGCGCCGCACGGGTGCGCCAGGTGGTGGCGCTGATCAAGGAGGTCGCCGACCAGACCAACCTGATCGCGCTCAATGCCACGATCGAGGCGGCCCGCGCCGGCGAGGCCGGCCGCGGCTTCGCCGTGGTCGCCAATGAGGTGAAGAACCTCGCCGGGCAGAGCGCCCGCGCCGCCGACGAGATCACCAGCCAGGTGAACGAGATCGAAAGCGGCGTCGGCGCGGTCTCCGGCGCGATCCGCGCCGCGTCCGGCGTGATCGCCGCCATGGACGAGGCGGCCGAGAGCATCGCCTCGGCCATGGAGGAGCAGAGCGCCGCGACCAAGGAGATCGCCCGCAACGTCGAGCAGGCTTTGGCAAACGCGACCACTGTCACCGGCAGCATGGACGGCGTCCAGCGGGCGACCGAGGCGACCCGCAACGCCGCCGGCCAGCTCAGCCAGTCCAGCGCCGATCTCGAGACCCACAGCGGCCGGCTCTCGGGCTCGGTCGCCGATTTCCTCGGCGCGCTCAAGAAGGTAATCTGACTTGCGGCCGAGGCCACAGTCGGTCGCAATCGGTTCGGGGGAATCATGAGCAGCGAAACCCGTCGCATCACCTTTTCGTCGGAGGAGCTGGTCCAGGCGCTCAGCCGGCATCGCCGCGACGAGCGGCAACCGCTGCCGGAGAGCCGCATCCGCGGCTCCAAGGTCGAGAACGGAGAAGGCCCGGTGCCGCGCGTGAGCTTGATCCTCGACCCGGCGGGCGGCGATGGCGGTGCCGCAATGGAGTTCCGCGCCACCGAGGTGGCGGTGGCCCTGATCAAATTCTGCCGGCTGAAGCGGATTCCACTGCCGCGCCGCGCCGAGAAATCCCTCGGCGTGGATCGCGGCCACATATCACTGGTGCTGTTTCTCGGCGAGCACTGACCGAGCCGGCGCGCTACTGCGCGAGCGAATCGATCTCGTGCTGCAGGCTGTCGCGCTGCGCCGAGCCCTCCGGGATGAGCGCCAGCACCTTCAGCCACATGTCCTTGGCGGCCTTGACGTCGCCTTGGGCGCGCGCCACCAGGCCGCCGTAATAGAGGCCGAGCGGATTGTCCGGCGCCAGGGTGCGGATCTTGGTGACGGTCTCGGCGAAATTCGCCGGCAGGGTCTTGGAAAGATCGCTGCTGCCGTCGATCAGCGCATTGGCATAGTCGAGCTGCACGTCGAGCCGCGTCGGCGCCAGCGCCGCCGCCTTGGCCCAGGCGGTCCGCGCTTCCTCGCGCTTGCCGAGCACGCCATAGGCCTTGGCGAGCCGCATCCAGCCGTCGAGATCGTCGGGCTCGCTCTTCAAACGGTCGGCGAGCTTCGCCACCATGCTCTCGATGAAGGCCTGGCGCTCGCTGTCGGTCATCTGCGCCGCCGCGTCGAGATCGGATGGGCTGGGCGCGCCACCTTGCTGCGGCGCTGCATTCGCCGCGGGGGCCCGGCCGGGCAGAGTCGCCGGATCCTTGCCGAGATCGCGGGCGACGCGGTCGATGTTCTGGGTGAGGTCGGCGTGCCAGGGCGTGTCCGCTGGCAGGTCGCGCTCCAGCGCCAGCCAGTCGGTCAAGGCGCCGGCGGCATCGCCGGACTGTTCTTTCGCCAGGCCCAGGAAGAAGCGCGCGATCGGATCGGTCGGGTCGGCGGCCAGGGCCGCGGTGAAGGCGGCCCTGGCCTTGTCATCGACCCGCCCCTGTGCCGCCAGCACCAGCGCCGATCCATAGCGCGCTTGCAGCTTCGGATTCTTGTCGCCGAGGGCCAGGGCCCTCGCGAAAGCATTGGCGGCATCGCTCGGCCGCCGCGCCGCCATCAGGCCCTCCCCGAGCGCCTGCCAGGCGGCGGGATCGGTCGGGGCCTTCTCGACCGCCTGCTGCAGCGCCTGCAGCTCCGGCGAGGCGGCGACGGATTCGGCCAGCCCTTGCGCCGGCGCACCGGGCAGACCCGGCGAGCCCAGGTGCAGATAGAGGCCGAAGGCCGCGAGCGGCAGCACCACGGCCATGGCGACGATCAGCACCGGCGCCGGCGCCTTGGCCGGCTGGAATTTCGGTGCGTCGGCCAGGGCGAGGATGCGGCGCTCGATCTCGATCTGCGCCGCGCGCGCCTGTGCTTCGCCGAGAATCCCGCGCGCCGCGTCGTGGTTGATCTCGGCCAACTGGTCGCGATAGACCGCGAGCGCGAAGGCGCTGTCGTTCTTGAAGCGCCGCGAATCGAACAGCGGCCAAGCGAGGATCAGCGCCGCCGCCAGCGTCATCACGCCGAGGACGATCCAGAGCAGAATCATGACGCGTCCTCGCCCTTCAGCATCTTCTGCACCCGGGCGCGCTCGCTCTCGCTCAAATCCGGCGGCGTGAGGCCGGCACCCGCCGCCGCGCCCGCTGTGGAGGGGTTGTTGCGCCCGCGCTGCAGCAGGATCACCCCAAAGCCGATCGCGACCAGGATGAAGGGTCCGCCCCAGAGCAGCAGGGTGGAGGCCTTGAACGGCGGTTTCAGCAGGACGAAGTCGCCGTAGCGCGCGACCAGGAAGTCGCGGATCTCGTCGGGGCTCTTGCCCGCCGCCATCTGCTCGCGGATCACGTTGCGGAGCTGGGCCGCGATCTCGGCATCGGATTCGTCGATCGACTGGCTCTGGCAGACCACGCAGCGGATGTCGCGCATGAAGGCGCGGGCTTCCGCCTCCATCTTGGGATCGGGCAGCGGCTGGTCGCGAGTCGGGTCCTGCGGATCCGCCTGCGCGAGCCCGGCGCCGAGCGCGAAGCCGAGGATTGCAAGAAGGCGCAGCCCGGTCTTCATGGCTGCAGGCTCTTCAGCAGGGGACCGATCTCGTCGCGGATCCGGTCCGGGTCGAGCGGCATCGGCAGGCGATAGCGCACGATGCCATCCTTATCGAGTATGAAGGTCTCCGGCACGCCCATCAGGCCGAAGTCGAGGCCGGTGCGGCCGTTCTCGTCGAGGCCGATCTTCGCATAGGGACTGCCGAGCTCCTGGATATAGGCAGCGGTCGCCGAAGGCTTGTCCTTGAAGGCGATGCCGTAGACCGGCACGCCGTAATCCTTCCCCAGCGCGAACAGCAGCGGATGCTCCGCCTTGCAGGGCAGGCACCAGGAGGCAAAGAAGTTGATCACCGTGACATGGCCGCGGACGTCGGCGGTCGCGAGTTTCGCTGCGGCGGGATCGAGCGGCGGCAGCTCGAACTGCGGCACCGGCTGGCCGATCAGCGCCGAGGGCAAGGCCGAAGGGTTGCGGTCGGGCGCAAGGCCGCGCCAGGCGAGCCAGCCGAACAGGACCAGGAGCAGGATCGGCAGCGCATAAAGCAGGCGACGCAAGGACATTCCTCGTTAAGCTCCGGTCGCCTGCACGACGGGAAGGCGGTTGGGCACGCCGACGCGATAGCGCCGGTCGGAGAGGGAGACGATCCCGCCCAAGGCCATCAACAAGCCGCCGGTCCAGATCCAGGGCACCAGCGGCTGGTGATAGATGCGCACGGTCCAGGATTGGGGCCCGGTGCGGTCGCCGATCACCGCATAGATGTCGCCGCGGATGCTGGACTCAATCGCGGCCTCGGTGGTCGGCATCTCCTGGACTTCGTATTGCCGGCGCTCGGGATGCAGGGTGGTGTAGGGCTTGCCGTTGCGGGTGACGCTGAAGGTCCCGCGCTCGGCGAGATAGTTGGGGCCGCGAAGCGGCTCGACGCCGTCGAAACGATAGGTGTAATCGCCGAGCGTCACCTCTTCGCCGAGCTGCATGGTCTTGACGCTCTCGCTCTTCCACGCCGCCGAACCGGTCATGCCGACGATCGCGACCGCCAGCCCGATATGGGCAAGCGTCATGCCATAGGCGCGGCGCGGCAGATGTTGGGCGCGGTTCCAGTTCTCCCGCGGGTGGACGCGGAACAGCTTCACCCGTTCGATCCATTCGATGCAGGTCCCGACGAAGAGCCAGACGCCGAGTGCGACGCCGAGCGGCGCCAGCCAGGAGCCGCCGACCTCGCGGCTGAGCGTGTAACCCGCGGCGAACAGCGCCAGCACGCCGGCGACCGAAAGGCGCTGCAGCGCGCCGGCGAGATCGCCGCGCTTCCACCCCAGCAGCGGCCCCACCGCCATCAGCAGCACCATCGGCACCATCAGCGGCACGAAGGTCACGATGTAGTAGGGCCAGCCGACTGAGACCGCGCTGCCGCCGATCACCGACATCGCCAGCGGATAGAGCGTGCCCAGCAGCACGGTGGCGGCGCCGACCGAGAGCAACAGGTTGTTCAAGACCAGCGCGCCCTCGCGGCTGATCGGCGCGAACAACCCGCCGGGGCTGAGGTGCGGCGCGCGCCAGGCGAACAGCGCGAAGGAACCGCCGAGCGCGACTCCCAGGATCATCAGGATGAAGAGGCCGCGGGCCGGATCCTGGGCGAAGGCATGAACCGAGGTGATGACGCCGGAACGCACCAGGAAGGTGCCGAGCAGGCTGAATCCGAAGGCGATGATCGCCAAGAGGATGGTCCAGACCTTCAAGGCATCGCGCTTCTCGACCACGGTCTGGCAATGCAGCAGGGCGGTGCCGACCAGCCAGGGCATGAAGGAGGCGTTCTCGACCGGATCCCAGAACCACCAGCCGCCCCAGCCGAGCTCGTAATAGGCCCAATGCGCGCCGAGCGCGATGCCGGCGGTCAAGGTGGTCCAGGCGAGCAGGGTCCACGGTCTCACCCATCTCGCCCAGGCGGCATCGACGCGGCCTTCGATCATCGCGGCGACGGCAAAGGAGAAGGTCATCGAGAAGCCGACATAGCCGAGATAGAGCATCGGCGGGTGCATCGCGAGGCCGGGATCCTGCAGCAGCGGGTTGAGTTCCTGGCCCTCGAGCGGCGCCGGCATCAGGCGCTCGAAGGGATTGGAGGTGAACAGCATGAAGGCCAGGAAGGCGAAGCCAATCATGCCCTGCACCGAAAGCGCGCGGGCTTTGAGGCGCGGCGGCAGGTTCTCGCCGAACAGGGCCACCAGCGCGCCGAAGATCGCGAGGATCAACACCCAGAGCAGCAGCGAGCCCTCGTGATTGCCCCAGGCGGCGGCGATCTTGTAGATCAGCGGCTGCTGGGAATGCGAATAGCGATAGACCGAGGCGACCGAGAAATCCGAGCGCACGAAGCAGATCACCAGCGCCAGGAAGGCAAAGCCGACGAAGCCGAACTGCGCGAACGCCGCCGGCCGCGCGAAGGACATCCAGGGCCTGAGGCCCCGCTGTGCGCCGATCATCGGCAGCACCGACTGCGCCAGCGAGAGCGCGAAGGCGAGCACCAAGGCGTAATGGCCGAACTCGGCGATCATGGATTGGTCCCCGTGCTGTTGGTCTCCGCCGCGGGCTGCTGCGCGCTGCCCGATGTGGCGCCGTCCGGATGAGTCATCTCGCCTTCCTGCCAGCGGCCGGATTCCTTCAAGGCCTTGGCGACTTCCGGCGGCATGTATTTTTCGTCGTGCTTGGCCAGCACTTCGGTGGCGGTGAACTTCCCATCGACGCCATAGGCGCCCTCGACCACGACGCCCTGGCTCTCGCGGAAGAGATCCGGCAGCACGCCGCGATAGGTGACCTCGACCGTGTTGCTGAGGTCGGTGACCTTGAAGTGGATGGTCGAGCCGTCGCCGGAGCGATCGACGCTGCCGGCCTCGACCAGGCCGCCCACGCGCACCACCCGGCCCGCCTCCGGCCGGTCGGCGGCGATGTCGCTCGGGCTGAAGAAATAGACGATGCGGCTCTGGAAGGCGAAGAGCGCGAGGCCGACCGCGACGCCGAGCAGGCAGAGACTCGCCACCAGCAGATAGAGCCGCAGGGTCTTGCGCTTCATCCGCTGCTTCATTCGTCTTCCACGCCGTCTTGGTCATCGAGGGCGCGCTCGGCGGCCTGCAGCCGGCGCGCGGAAAGCAGGAACAGCACCACCAGCAGCAGCGCGGCGACACCGTAGCTCGGCCAGATGAAGGCGGCATAGCCGCCCATTTCAAAATATGCGCTCATGCCCCGCTGCCCCCGGTCGTTCCGCCGGCGCTCATCGTTGCTGGCGTGCGCGGCCGCGCGGTGTTGCGGCGATAGGCGAGGGTGCGTTGCCGGGCTTCCAGCAGCAGCGCCCGCATCCGCATGAAGGTCACCAGGAAGAAATAGCACTGGCAGGCGAGCGCCATGATCAGCAGCGGCCGCAGCATTGAAGCGTCGATCGACGGCCCGCCCATCTTCAGCACGCTCGCCGGCTGATGCAGCGTGTTCCACCAATCGACCGCGAACTTGATGATCGGCAGATCGATGAGGCCCACCACCGCCAGCACTGCGGCGACGCGCCGGCCGCGCTGCCGGTCGTCGAACGCATTCAACAGGGCGAGATGGCCGAGATAGAGGAAGAGCAGCAGCAGGAACGAGGTCAGCCGCGCATCCCAGACCCAATAGGTGCCCCACATCGGCCGGCCCCAGAGCGAGCCGGAGACCAGGGCCACGAAGGTGAAGACGGCGCCGACCGGTGAGGCGGCCTCGGCGGCGACATCGGCCAGCGGATGGCGCCAGATCAGCGCCGCGGCCGAGGCGAGACCCACCCAGCCATAGGCGAACATGGCGATCCAGGCGGCGGGCACGTGGATGTACATGATCCGCACGGTGTCTTTTTGCTGATAATCCGGCGGCGAGGCGAAGAGCGCGAAATAGAGTCCCACCGCAAAACAGATCGCGGTCGCCGCGGCGAGCCAGGGCAGCACCTTGCTGGCGAGGCGTAAGAACCTGCCGGGATTGGCAAATCGGTGAAAGGCAGATCCGGACATGGGCCGGATTTATACAGCGATCCAGGCTCGGGCAACAGGGATACGGGTCAAATGCCCGAGATCAATCCAAAAGGCGACGATCCGCCGCGCGATCCTTGAAACGTCGTCATGCCCGGGGATGACGTGGGTGCAAAAGAAATCGGGCGCCACCCAGGGGTGACGCCCGTTCCTTGCAGTTCTCGCCGTCTCGCCTGCCGAAGCAGACCAGACGTCAGGACAATTACATGCCCTTGTTGTAGGTGCCGTGCGGGGCAACCATGACGTCAACGCGACGGTTCTCTTGGTTGTCCGTGTTATCCGGGCTGTCCTTCGGCTCGCCGACCGCGTCGGTCGCGACGGTGGCCGCCAGCGGAACGCCGGCCTTCTTGAGAGCTTCGACGGTCGAAGCGCAACGACGACGGGCCAGTTCCTTGTTGGCGCCGGTCGAGCCCTTCGTGTCGGTGTAGCAATCGATCTGGATGTGCGAGATCGGGTACTGGCTCAGGAAGTTGCCGACCTGAGCGAGCTTGCCGCCTTCTTCCGCAGTGATGCGCGAAGAGCCGGTGGCGAAGTAGATCGACGCCTTCAGCGGGCCGACATCCTGCGGCACGTGGAGGGATTCGAGATAGGCGAGGCGGGCGCGGATCGGATCGAGGATCCGGTTCAGCGCAGCTTCGGCCTTCTTGCGATGGTCCAGCGCCTCTTCAGAGAGCTGCACGCCCTTCTTACGGAGCGGCAGGTTCGTGTAGAGGTACGGCGCATCGGCATCGAGGCTCGCCTTGATGTCAGACGCTTCGCGCGCCTTGTCCTCGGCTTCGACCAGGTTGTACAGGAAGTCCCCGAAGTCACCTTCGCGGGTCTGGTCGACGTTGGACTTGATGTTGGAGAGATCGGGCTCACGGTTCGGAGCCGCGCAGGCCGACAAGGCCAACAGGCTGGAACCAAGCACAAGAAGCTTGAAATCGCGATTCATGGTTTAAGACCCCCTGGGACAATCTTCGGTCATAGGCGTTGCTGCGGAACGGCGTCAATGGCGCATTAACCGCTGCACGGCGCAAAGATAAGCCGATTCAAATGGCGGAATCCATGGGGATTCCAGTTTTCTACAGCGCTATGTGACGGAAAGCACTCCACTGTGGCGCCCGAGCAACAGATCGTTGCAAATTTCTCAATTTGCAAAAAAGTGATGGAGGCCGGCTAGGGCGTGACCTCGCGCAGCGCCGCCGCGGTGGCCCAGGGGCAAAGTGCAAGGGCGGCCACGTCCAATCCCCCCAGAATCAGCCAATGTGCGCCGCCTCCGGCCCCGGTCAGGCTGGCATCGAGCCCCGCCGCACCCAGGATCAGGGCCGGGACATAGAGCGGCATGACCAGAAAAGTCAGCAAAACGCCGCCGCGGCGCGCCCCCAGTGTCAAGGCGGCGCCGAGCCCGCCTAAGAGGCTTA
>JAYSFH010000008.1:0-23046 GCA_041913405.1 Dongia sp.
TATAGGGATTGCCGTCCGGCGAGTACGGGATCGGCCCGTTGATCACCTTCTGGATGCCGACTTGCCCCAGGATCGGCACCCGGCCGACCGCCGCCTCGATGTATTTCTCCAAGCGGTCGAGATCGTCGGGATAGAGCTGGAACGAAAACTCTTCCGGGATGCCGTCGAGCCAGTCGGCCTTGCAGTCCCACTCATAGGGACCGAGCAAGAGCCCGTCGCGCTCCTGGCGGAGATAATACGACACGTCAGGATCGCGCAGCAGCGGCAGCTTCTGCTTCAGTGCGCCGAGCTCCGGGATCTGCTCGGTGATCAGATACTGGTGCTGCATCGAGACCAGCGGCAGATACTGGCCGACCATGGCAGCGACCTCACCCGCGCGGTATCCAGCGGCGTTGACCACGATCTCGGCGGTGATGGTGCCGTTCTTGGTGTCGAGCTCCCACTCGCCGTTCGGCTTCTGCCGGATCGCCTTCACCGGGTTGAAACGCTGCACCTTGGCGCCCTTGTCCTTGGCGCCCTTCACGAAAGCCTGGGTCAGCTGCGAGGGATCGATGTCGCCGTCGTAGGGGTCCCAGAGACCGCCGCGGATATCGTCCAATTCGATGAACGGATACTTATCCTTGATCTCGTTCGGGCCGATCACCTCGAAGTCGATGCCCTGCGCCCGGGCCATCGACTTCACATGGCCGTATTCCTCCATCCGCTCTTTGCGATGCGCGAGGCGGATCGAGCCAGTGACGTGGTAGTTGATGGGATAATCGACCGTCTCGCCGAGCTTCGCGTAGAGCTTCGAGGTGTAGCGCTGGTACTTGATGACGTTCCAGGAGGTCGAGTAGTTCGGCACATTGCCGGCCGCATGCCAGGTCGAACCTGAAGCGAGCTCATCGCGGTCGATCAGCAGGCAATCGGTCCAGCCGAGCAGGCTCAAGTGATAGAGCACGCTGGTCCCGACGGCTCCGCCACCGATGATCACTACGCGGGCATGATCGGACATGGTTGGTTCCCTCTCGTCGCGGCAGCGCCGCGTTGTGTGTTTCGTCCCCCACCCTAACCCTCCCCCGAAGCCGGGGGAGGGGATTGCACCGAGTCCTCTGCTCCCTCCCCCGTCGTCGGGGGAGGGCCGGGGTGGGGGGAAGTGCTGTGTCGTCAGGCCGGCCGCATCGCCTCTTTGGCCAGGCGCACCGGCAGCTTGGCGCGGATCTGGTCGTCGATCTCGTCCGACACATGGCGCGGGTAGTGCTTCGCCAGAATCGACTTGGTGTTCTTGATCGCGCGGTCGAGGATGGTCGGCCGTCCCTGCTCTACCCAGTCCTTCGGGTTGGAGCGGTCTCCGATCGACGGATAGACGTATTCCGACTGCATCCGCGCCAGCGTCTGATCCGAGCCGAGGAAATGCCCCGGGCCCTCGAGGCAGGTCTGGCGGATCGTCTCCAGCGAGAGCGAATCCTCGGTGACCTCGATGCCTTTGATGGTGCGCTGCGCCGCGCCGATGATGTCGTTGTCGATCAGCAGGCTTTCCAAGGAGAAGCCGAGCAGGCTCGCCTGCATGCCGGCCGATTCATAGATCAGGTTGGCACCGGCATTGCCGACCAGCGCGTGGTTGTAGGCCTTCTCATAACCGGACTGCGCATCCGGCATCTTCGCATCGGTCATGCCCGACGCGGTGCCGCCGGTCAGATTGTAGAATTGCGCCAGCTGCGCCGAGGCCGCCGACAGAAGCGCCTGTTCCGGCGAGCCGCCGGACATGGCACCGGTGCGGAGATCGGAGACGAAGCACCAGGTGCCGAAGATCGCCGGATGGCCCGGCTTGATCGAATTGACGTAGACCAGGCCGGCGAGGCATTCGGCGACTTCCTGCGCGATGGCGCCGGCGAGCGCCGCCGGCGCGGTCGCACCCGCCTGGCCCGCCGAGAGCAGCAGCACCGGCATGCCGCCATGCACCGCCATCTCCAGGCAGCCGCAGGCGTCCTGCGCGAACTTAAGCGGCGGCACGACGAAGCAGTTCGACTGGCTGACGAAGGGGCGTGCACGCCACTTGTCCTCGCCGCCGGCGATCATGTGCAGCATCTCGAGGGACTTCTTCAGATGATCCTGGTGCACCCAGCTCGAGCCGACATGTTTCGTCGTGCCCATTACCGAGGCGTAGCAGGTGTTGAAATCCATCTCGAGCGGATCGGGCAATTCGCGGCAGACCACCGAGCGCTGAAAGAAATGAATGTGGTCGAGGGTGTCGACCATCCGCGCGATGTCGTAGAGATCCTTGGTGGTGGATTCGCGATACTCGCCGGTGATGGGGTCGACCATGTGCACGGCCGCGCCAGCGGTGCCGTAATAGACCCGCTTGCCCCAGGGCTCCATGTCATGGCGCGGGTCCTGGCCGTGCAGCACGAAGTTGCGCGCGCACTTCGCGAGCGTGTCTTCGACGAGTGCACGCGGGAAGATGAGCCGGCCCTTGTCGGTCAGCTTCGCGCCGGCCTTCGTCATGTATTCGATGCCGGTCGGGATCGCGTCGGCGAGGCCGATCTGCTCCAGAATATCGAGCGCGGTGTTGTGGATCTTGAGGATGTCGCCGTCGGAGAGCGGCTTGTAGCGCCCGCCCTCCATGCCGGCGCGGACCGGGCGCTCGTTCTGCGGCAAAGGTGCCGCGCGCAGGGCACGACGTGCTTCGCGTCCGCCGCGCCTGGCGCCGGTCTCGGCGCGGGGAGCCTCGGCTTGAACGTCACTCATGGCTCAATTCCTCACAGAATGATGATTTTCGGCGATAATCCTGTGATGGATCCCTCGCCACAAGCGAGACGTTTTCATAGAGTGATGAATTGAATTCATGTTATAGTGGCGCATGTCCAAGCGCCAAATCCCCTCGCTGACCGCTTTGCGCAGCTTCGAGGCCGCGGCCCGGCACCAGAGCTTCCGGCGGGCCGCCGAGGAGCTGGGAATCACCCAGTCGGCGGTCAGCCACCAGATCGCCGCCCTGGAGGATGCACTGAAGGTGGCGCTGTTCCGGCGGGTCTCGCGCGGCATGGTGCTGACCGATGCCGGAGCGCAGTTCTATCCCTATCTCCGCGACGGTTTCGACCGGATCGCCCAAGGCGCCGCCCTGGTCAGCCGGGCGGAGCTCGGCGGCGATCTGACGGTGCAGCTCTACATCACCGTGGCGATGCGCTGGATGATCCCGCGGCTGCATTTCTTCCAGGCGCGCCATCCCGACATCCTGGTGCGCTTCCACACCCGCGACTTCCATTGGGAGTTCGACCCGAGCTTCGCCGATATCGGCATGATCTCGACGGTGAAGCCGGACCATCCGGACCTTCACTACACGCATCTGTTCGACGCGCGGCTGACCCCGATCTGCACCCCCGGCATCGCCCAAGCCGGCATGGGCCTCCGGCAGCCGGCGGACCTGGTCAACCACGCGATGCTGGAGGTCTATACCGCGGTCGAGGACTGGCATCACTGGCTCGACGCGGCGGGTGTCCCGCAATTGAAGGGCCGCTCGGCGGCGAAATACGACACTTACCTTTTGGCGATCGAGGCGGCGATCGACGGCCAGGGCATCGCTTTGGTGCCGCATTTCCTGGCAGCGCCCGACATCAAGAGCGGCCGGCTGGTCCAGCCCTTCGCAATCGACGTGCCGCAACCGGCCCGCTGGTACCTGACCTGCCTCAAGGAACGCGCCGAGGAGCCGCGCATCCGGCGATTCCGTGAATGGCTTGTCGATCTGGTTGCGGAAGATCCGGTGATTGTGGGACAGAAGAGCCCGATCGCAGCGCAATAGCGGAGCACAACATGACCATCGGCGTCGGCGGCAAGACGGCGGAGCAGGCGCTCGCCGAGCTCTCCAACATGACGGCGGGCGTCGAGCCCATCAGTGAAGCGGAATACCGCCAACGGATCGAGAAGGCGCAAAAGCTGATGCGCGGGCGCGGAATCGCCGCCGTCTATCTCAATGCCGGGTCGAGCCTGCTCTATTTCACCGGCATGCGCTGGCATGCTTCCGAGCGCATGGTCGGCGCCGTGCTGCCGGCCGAGGGCGAGATCGAGTTCCTGGCGCCGAAATTCGAGGAAGGCACGGTCCAGGAGTACATGGTCATCCCCGGCAAGGTGAACAGCTGGGAGGAGCATGAGGCGCCGACGGCACTGTTCATCTCCATGCTCGACCGGATGTGCCCGGGCGATACGACGGCGCGGGTCGGCATCGACGAGAGCACGCCGTTCTTCCTGTTCGACAAGATCCGCGTGCTCGGCAACCGCTACGACTTCTTCGACGCCTCCGAGGTCACCCGCACCTGCCGGATGCAGAAGTCGCCGGCGGAGCTAGCGCTGATGCAGCGCGCCAAGGACATGACCCTGGTGGTGCAGCAGGCCGCCGCCTCGATCCTCCGCGCAGGCATCTCGACCACCGAGGTCGAGAGCTTCATCGAACAGGCACATCGCAAGGTCGGCGCCCCGGGCTCGACCTTCTGCATCGTGCTGTTCGGCCCGGCGACCGCCTTCCCGCACGGGGTCAAGGACCCGCAGATCCTGAAGGACGGCGATTTCGTGCTGATCGATACCGGCTGCCGGCTGCACAACTATCTCTCCGACATCACCCGCACCTATGTCTTCGGCGAGCCCAACGAGGAGCAGCGTCGCTACTGGCAGATCGAGAAGGATGCGCAGATCGCGGCCTTCCAGGCCGCGAAGCTCGGCGTGCCCTGCGGCGACGTCGATCGCGCCGCGCGCAAGAGCCTGGTCGCCAACGGCATGAGCGAAGGCTACAAGCTGCCCGGCCTGCCGCATCGCACAGGGCACGGCATCGGCCTCGACGGGCATGAGGGTCCGTATCTCGTGCTGAACGACGACACGCCGCTCGATGTCGGCATGTGTTTCTCGAACGAGCCGATGATCTGCATTCCGGGGAAGTTCGGCGTCCGCCTCGAGGATCATTTCTACATGACCCAGAACGGCGCCAAGTGGTTCACCGAACCCTCGCCCTCCTGCGACGATCCGTTCGGGCTTAAAGCTTAGGGTCCGGGTCCAGCAGCCGGCACAAACGCCGATTGGCGGACATCGCGATTTCGAGCGTGAGCACGCGCCGGCGGTTGCCGTTGAGCTTGCCTTGCGGCGCCGGGCGGACGATCTCGCCGCCATGGGCGTCGGCGACGATCAGGCCGCAATCGACGGGCAGGATCTCGCGCGGGAAGTCGGGCTCGACCGCGAAGAAGAAGCGGTCGCAGAACTCGAGATACTCCGGCCATTTCCGGTCCGACTGAAAATCGGCGCGGCCGGATTTCACCTCGACGATCACAATCTCACCGGCGCTGCTCAGTGCGATCACGTCGGCGCGGCGCCGGGCTTTCAATGGAAATTCATGCAGCGACGCGAAGCCCAAGCCGTCCAGCAGGCGGGTGACGCCGCGGCAGATCCTTTGCGCCGCCAGCGGAAACTCGAACGGCGTTTCGGGCGCCGAAAGCTGATTGGAAATTTGCAGCATGGCTGAGCTTCGCGACCCCGCCCCGGCTTGTCCAGGGGTCACGATGCCGGTATGAGCAGGTATGCCAGAGGGGACCATGCCTGAGGGGGAGCCGGTGACGGTCGTGGCGCGCCAGCCCGGGCCGCTGCGGCGATTCCTCCGCCTGGTCATGCGCGCGGTCGGTCTCTTCCTGCTGATCTCGGTGTGCTGGACTGCGCTCTATGCCTGGATGCCGGTGCCTTTGACGCCGCTGATGGTGATCCGCCTGGTGCAGGGCCACGGCTTCTCGAAGGACTGGGTCGCCTATGACGAGATCTCGCCCAACCTGCCGCGGGCGGCGATCGCGGCGGAGGATTCCGGATATTGCGCCCATTACGGCTTCGAATGGGAGGCGATCCAGAAGGCCTGGAACCGCAACGCGAAGTCCAAGCGCATCCGCGGCGGCAGCACGATCAGCAACCAGACCGCCAAGAACGCCTTTCTCTGGCCGGACCGCACCTACATCCGCAAGGCCCTGGAATACTACTTCACCGGCCTGATCGAGCTGATGTGGGGCAAGAAGCGGATCCTCGAGGTCTACCTGAACGTGGTCGAGTTCGGCCCCGGCATCTACGGCGCGGAGGCCGCGGCGCAGACCTACTTCAAGAAACCGGCAAGCCAGCTCAACCGGCGCGAGGCGGCACTGCTGGTCGCGGTCCTGCCCTCGCCGCTCAAATGGTCGGTCGCCAAGCCCGGCCCCTATGTCCAGTCGCGCACCGCGACCATCATGGCGCGGATGATGGACATCCCGGTTCCCACCGGAGACCCCTGCGGCCGAAAGGGCAGCTGAGAGCGAAATGGGATAAGATTCCCGAAAATCCTCGCCGGCACCGGCAGGAAATCCCGGTTAACTTAAAATAGAGCGCTGTAATTTAAATCAAATTCGCCGGAACGGCGCGCTGCGGCCGCGGCAGGAATAAACCAAATCTTCAAGGATTGGACGGCAGTTTAGCGCCTGAATCGCGCGCCTTGTCAGCAACCACTTGAGGCCGGAGTGGCCGGAAACCAACCGCCCGCCGCATTGAAGATCACCGCAACGACCGCCGCCCTGCTGGCGGCGATCGCGGCCGGCTGCGCCGCACTGGCCGAGTGGTACGGCAGCCGCCCGGTCGGCCTCATCGCCATCCTGTTGTTCGGCGCCGGCGTCATCGGGCTGCTGCTGCGGCAAAACGCTGCGTCCGCGGCACGGCAAGCCGTGGCTCCCGCACCCACGGCGGCGGCGCGCGACGACGCGCTGATGCAGCAGGCGGCGATGCTGCGCCAGGCGCATCGCATCGCACGGCTGTGCTACTGGCAGTGGCGCCCGGCTGAGGGCGACGGCGTCTACACCTACACCGACGATACCAAGGAACTGCTCGGCATCGCGGCGGAAGAGCTGACCGCTGCCGGCGTCGAATACTGGAACCTCGTCCATCCCGAGGACCGGCCGCTGGCGCGCCGCCGCTACGTCGATTTCGAGCAGGGCGACGGCGCGGTCCATGTGCAGGAATACCGCATCCTCCATCCGCTGCTCGGCGAACGCTACATCCGCGAATGCGCGGAGAAGGTGCTCGATGCCGACGGCCGCCTCAGCTACATGGCGGGCACGCTCCAGGATGTCACCGACGCCCGCCGCGCCCAGCAATCGATCCGCGAGAGCGAGGCGAAGCTGCAGCACGGCTTCCGCATGGCCAAGCTCGGCCACTGGAGCTTCGAGCCCAACCGGCCGCGCTCGGGCGGCGGCAAGGGCGTCTACTCCTATTCCAACCAGGTCTGGGAGATCTACGGTGTCTCGAGCGATGCGCTCGACATCGGCGACGCCTTCTACGATCTCTATATCCATCCGGAGGATCGTGCGGAGCTGCGCGCCCTCAACGTCGACTTCCTGACCGACGCGCGCACCAGCTACACCCATGAGTACCGGTTCCTGCGACCCGACGGCCGGACCTCCTACATCCGGGAATGCGCCGAGAAGATCCTCGACGACAGCGGGCGCGTCACCCAGATCGTCGGCACCATCCAGGACGTGACCGACCAGCGGCTCGCCGACATCGCGTTGCGCGAGAGCGAGGCCAAGCTGAAGCTCGGCTACAAGATCGCCAGGATGGGCCATTGGTCGTTCGACCCGAATGCGCAAGCCGGCGATCTCACCAAGGCGCCTTATTCCTGGTCGGCGGAAGCGGCGGAGATCTTCGGCGTTCCCCTGAACGAGATGAATGCATCCGGCGGCGCCTTCTACGACCGCTATGTCCATCGCGACGACCGCGAAGACCTGAAGAAGCTGGATGAGACTTTCCTCCATGGCGACCAGCCGAGCTACGTCCAGGAGTACCGCGTGGTGCTGCCGGACGGCACGATCCGCCACGTGCTCGAAAGCGCGGAGAAGCGCCTCGACGCAGCGGGGCGCCTGGTCCAGATCAACGGCATCGTCCAGGATGTGACCGGCCTGCGGCGCTCGGCGATCGCGATGCGCCGGGTCGAGCGCCAGATGCGCCGCGCCTACCGCTTGGCCAAGCTCGGCTACTGGTACTGGGAAAGCCCGGACGGCAGCAACGAGGACGTCAACCACAGTCAGCTTTCCGACGAGATCTGCGAGATCTTCGGCGCCGAGCGCGACCAGCTGCATTGGGACGACGGCAAGGCCTTCTGCGCGCGGTACGTCCATTCGGACGACCGCGAGATGGTGCTGCAGGTGTTCAGGGATTTCGACCAGGGCCTGGTCGACAACTATACCATGAGCTACCGCGTCACCCATCCCTCGGGCGACATTCGCCACGTGCGCTCGGTCTCGGAACGGATCCGCGACGAGCACGGGCGGCCGCTCTACGGCATCGGCATCATCCAGGACCTCACCGAGGTGAAGACCGCCGAGGCCAACCTGCGGCGCTCCGAATACCAGCTGCGCCGCGCTCAGCGCGTCGCCAAGCTCTACTGCTGGCACACCGAGGAGGATCCGCACGGTGCGCGCCGCATCGTGTTCGACCACGAGTTCTACACCGAGATCCTGCAGCGCGTGCCCGAGCAGCCGATCGCGAGCCTCACCGACTACATCGAGCGCTTCGTCCATCCGGACGACCGCCTGCGCCTGATGCCGATCGGCAACGCCTTCGCGCGCGAGGAGATCGACTCCTATTCGCTGGAATACCGGATGCTGCGCCCCGACGGCACCACGCTCTATATCCGCTCGGCCGGCGAACGCATGCGCGACCAGGACGGCAACACCGCGCAGCTGTTCGGCGCGATCCAGGATGTGACCGACCTGAAGCAGCACGAGCAGGAACTGATCGAAGCCAAGAACGAGGCCGAGCTCGCCAACCGCTCGAAGGGCGAGTTCCTCACCAACATGAGCCACGAGCTGCGCACGCCGCTGAACGCCATCATCGGCTTCTCGCAGGTGATCCGCGACCAGTTGTTCGGCTCCGACCAGGCGCGCTACGTCGATTACGCCCGCGACATCAACCAGAGTGGCCTGCTGCTCCTGGAGATGATCAACGACATTCTCGACATCTCCAAGCTCGAGGCCGGCAAGCATGAGCTTTATGAGGAGGAACTCAGCATCGGCGACGTGGTCAACGTCTGCCTGAACATCATGAAGTCGCGTGCCGCCGAAGGCGCGGTGAAGCTCTCATCCGCCGGGTTCGAAACGCTGCCGCGGGTCTGGGCCGAGGAACGCGGCATGAAGCAGATCCTGCTGAACCTGCTCTCCAACGCGGTCAAGTTCACGCCGCGCAACCACACGGTCAAAATCGAAGGCCGGCTCACCAAGGATGGCGAGGTCGAAATCGCGGTGGTCGATACCGGTATCGGCATCCCGCCCGACGTGCTGCCGCATCTCTTCCGGCCGTTCCGCCAGGGCGACAACTCGATCAGCCGCCAGTTCGGCGGCAGTGGTCTCGGACTCGCCATCTCGCGGCGCCTGGTCGAGCTGCACAACGGCCGCATCGAGGTTCTGAGCGACCCCGGCAAGGGCACGACGGTTACCATCACCCTCCCCGCCGACCGTGTCATCGCCGACCTCACCGCCCTCCCCGAGCCGGAGGCCGAAGCCAAGGCCAAGATCGCGATCTGAAGCGGAACGACATCAACCGCACCCGGCCGCCGCCGGCCGGAGTTGTTGCTATTTTGTTCCAAAGCCGGTAGCCTCGCCGGTCCCATGCTCAGGCTGAAGAAGATCGTGTCCGGCGGACAGACCGGGGTTGACCGCGCGGCGCTCGATTTCGCGATCCGGCGGGGGATCCCGCATGGCGGCTTTTGCCCGAAGGGCCGTCGTTCGGAGAGCGGCCGGATCGCCGCAAAGTACCGCCTGACCGAATGCGCCTCGCCGGAATATGCGATGCGGACGGCGCTCAACGTCGCCCATTCCGACGGCACCCTGATCCTCACGCGCGGCCGGCCCGAGGGCGGCACCCAGCGCACGGTCTTTCTCTGTCGCGAATACGGCAAGCCGACGCTGGTCATTGACCTCGACCGCAAGCTGCAGGCCGCCGACTTCACCGCATGGCTGCGCGAACACGGCATCCAGACCTTGAACGTCGCCGGCCCGCGCGAAAGCAAGCAGTCGGGCATCGGTCGCCAGGCCAAGGCAGCGCTCGAAGCGCTGTTCGCGGCGGTTGATGCTCCAGCCTTGGGCTGAATGATTTCACACACCGCACTGGATGGATGCCGTCGCCGGGCTATGAACGGCAGCGATTATGTCCTGCCGCCACCTTTGTGTGTGGGGACTCGCTTTCACACGGGGTTGTTAACCTTGTCGGCTTGACAAGGTCGGGGGTGAAAGAGGCAATAGGTTCGAACGGGTCTCGTGTTGAGACTCACGCACTCGAAGAGGCTCTCGCACCATGTTGCCCGATCGGAATCCCGGCTTCGGCCGCCGCCTGTTCCTGCGGATGACGACCGCCCTTTGCGCCGCCGTCGGCCTGCCCAGCCTAGCGCTCGCGGCGGACTCGGTCGGTTCGGTCACCAAGCTCCGGGGTCAGGCCCGTGCGGTCCGCGGCGGCGGCAATGTCATGCTGGCCGAAAGCGGCAAGGCCGAGGCCGGCCAGACCGACAAGATCGAAGCCGGCGACGGCATCGTGACCGGACCGGACGCGCGGCTGAAGATTCAGTTCAAGGACGGCTCGGTCATCACCTTGGGCGAGAACTCCAAGCTCAACATCGAGACCGCGAAATTCGCCGGCTCGAAGCGCGATATCGCCGCGACTCTGCTTGACGGCGTGGTGCGCGCTGCCGTCGCCAAGGCGGGTGAAGGGTCCAGCTTCGAGATCAGTTCCTCGCTGGTCACCAGCGCGGCGCGCGGCACCGAATGGATCATGTCGATCAAGGATCACACCACTTCGCTGCTGGTGCTGGAAGGCACCGTCAACGCCAAGGGCATCGGCGAGACACTGGATGACCTGCCGAATGCGCCGATCTCTAAGGGCGTGGATCTCGGCGTCAAGCAGGGCCTGGCGGTCGGTGAGCCGGCCCGTGCGCTCGGCATGGACCCCAAGGACATGGGGAAGGTGATCAACTGGAAGGCCGAGAAGATCGACAAGCTGGTCTCTTCGACCGAGTTCTAACCGCGCGGCGGTGAAGCGCCCCGCCTACTTCGCAGCCGGCAGCCTGCTGGTCGCCGTCGGTTTCGTCGGCGCCTTCCTGCCGCTGTTGCCGACCACGCCCTTCCTCATCCTCGCCGCCGCCTGCTTCGCGCGCTCGTCGCCGCGCGTGGAGCAGTGGCTGCTGAACCACCGCCAGTTCGGTCCGGTGCTGCGCGCCTGGCGCGAGCATGGCGCCATTCCAATCAAGGCCAAGCTGCTCGCCTGCGCCGGCATGTCGCTAGGCTACGCCCTGTTCTGGTGGGGCCACCAGCCGAGCCTGCCGCTGGCCTTGGGCGTGGCGGCGGCGATGATCGGCGTCGCGGCTTATGTCTTGTCACGGCCTTCCGCGGCCTGACCTTCCGTTAAGGGTTTGCACACCCCGTCTGGGCGATAATGCCCTATGCCTAGTGGCTCGCCGCATTCGCAGACGCGGAATATTGATTGTTCAGCTTTTCTTAAGCCTAAATTCCCTTGCTGAATCAAAACTATAGCGCAGATTCTTCGCGTATTGGTTTGACATTAACGAGATTGGGACTGTACCGTATCCAAATGTGAGGCGATTCACGGGCGCTGAAATCGGGTCCGGGGGGTCGTCGAGGTGGGGCGGGGATGGCGTTGGAACCCCTCAGTAGCGATCAGCTGATGACCCTGGCCCGGCAGAAGTCGGACCAGGCGCGCGAGCAGCTGTTCGAAGCGATGGGGGACGTGTTCCTGGAACGGAACACCGTCCTCACCCTGCAAGAGCGCGCCCTCATCACCGACATCCTCGAGAAGCTGATCCGCGAAGTCAGCCGCGAGATCCGCCGCAAGCTCACGGTGAAGCTGGCCGACGCGCCCGGCACGCCGCGCGAGCTCGCGGTGCTGCTGGCCAACGAAGAGATCGACATCGCCAGCCCGATGCTGATCCGCAGCAAGGTGCTGCAGGACGCCGACCTGATCGAGATCGTACGCAACCGCTCGACCCAGCATCTCCTCGCCATCGCCATGCGCCGCGACCTCTCGACCGCGGTCGCCGATGCCCTGGTCGAATCCGGCGAGAAGGATGTCATCCGCACCCTGCTCGAGAACCAGGATGCGCATATCTCGCGCGCCACCATGGCCTACCTGGTCGAGCAGTCGAAGGCGGTGGACGAGTTCCAGGAGCCGCTGGTGAAGCGCCGCGACCTGCCGCCGGAGCTCGCCAAGCGCATGTGCCTCTGGGTCTCGGCCGCGATCCGCCAGTCGCTGATCGAGCGTTTCGACATCGACATCGACAAGCTCGACGACAACCTCGAGCCGATCGCCCGCGAAGAATCCGAGAAGCCGCACGAGTCCGATCCCGACGCCGCCGGCGCCCTCGCCCAGGCGCTGGGCGAAGGCCGCAAGCTGACGCCGCGTCTCTTGATGCAGACGCTCCGCCGCGGCGAGGTCCCGCTGTTCGAGGCGATGCTGGCCGAGATGGCAGGCCTCCGCCCCGCGTTGATCCGCCGACTCTGCTACGAGCAAGGCGGCCAGGGCCTGGCCGTGGTCGCACGCGGCATCGGCCTCTCCCGGGAAGAGTTCGCCAGCATCTATCTCCTGACCCGCAAGGCCCGGCCCGGCGGCGCATCGATGGACCCGGCCGATCTCGGCCGCGCCCTGGAATTTTTCGACCGCATCAATCACGGCAACGCCGCGACCGTCATCGGCCGCTGGCGCCGCGATCCTGACTACCTCTACGCCATCAGAAGCGTGGAAGAGCAACAAGGACGACAGCGCGCATGAAGCCCAATCCATTCCTCGTCTCGCCGGCGCCGAAAGGCAAGGCCGCGGCGACAGCCAGCCGGCCCGAGCTGCTGCAGCAGGCCTTCGCCAAGGAAATGCTGGAGTTCGGTCCCGCCTGCTTCCAGGCCGACACAAGGGGCGAGATCACCTGGAGCAACGCGGCTTTCCGCAAGATCACGGAAACCAAGATCGGCGGGACTAAGGCCGGCGGCAAGCAGATCGGCCAGATCCTGCCGCTGAAAGACATCGCCGAGGAGATCGACCTGAAGCGCCAGCCGATGTTCCGCGAGGACACCATCGCGACCGGCGCCGTCCTGCGCTCGCGCCTGGTGCCGCTGTTCGACGAGCGCGGCCAGCTGGTCGGCTTCGGCGGGCTGCTCAACCTCTCGACCGAGGTCGCCGAGCGCACCGACGACAATCCGATTGTGGTCGACCGCCACATGGATTTCATCCGGCTCTCCTCCGACTGGATGTGGGAGACCGATGCCGGCTTCAACCTGCAGATGGTCACCCACCGGGTGAACAACGTGCTCGGCTTCTCGCCGCATGAGCTGATCGGCCGGAACCTGATGTCGATGGTAAGCTCCGAGCCGCTGCGCCAGGCGCTGCGCCGGCGCCTGGAGCGGCTCTCGCCGTTCCGCGACCAGCCGTTCGACGCCGACGACAGCAACGGCCGCCGCAAGCTGTTCCTGATGAGCGCGGCACCGGTCTTCGACAAGAGCGACGGCAGCCTGAAGGGCTTCCGGGGTGCGGCCACCGACATCACCGAGCTTACCCGCCGCGAGGAGAGCCTCCGGGGCGCCAAGGAGGCGGCGGAAGTCGCGAGCCGGGCCAAGAGCCATTTCCTCGCCAACATGAGCCATGAGCTCCGCACGCCGCTGAACGCGATCATCGGCTTCACCGACGTGATGCGCATGGGCCTGTTGGGCCCGGTCGAGAATCCGGAATACCGCGCCTATGTCGGCGACATCCACGGCAGCGCCCAGCGCCTGTTGGAAGTGATCAACGACATCCTCGACATGTCCCGGATCGAGACCGGCGAGGTCGAGCTGCACGAGGCGGCCTGCAACGTCGAGGAGCTGTTCGAATCCGCGCGCCGCATCGTGGCCAGCCGCATGGAAGCCCGCGCCATCAAGTTCAGCGCCGACATCAGCCCGCGCCTGCCGCGCATCAACGCCGACAAGCGCAAGATGAAGCAGATCCTGGTCAACCTGCTCGGCAATGCGGTGAAGTTTACCGCGCCCGGCGGCCGCGTGCGGCTCTCCGGTACGATCGGCCCCGAGGGCGGTGTCGTGATCACCGTCGAGGACAACGGCATCGGCATCGCGCCGGAGCATCTCGACCGCGTGATGGAGCCCTTCGCCCAGGTCGAGGCCGATCTCGACCGCCGCTTCGAGGGCATCGGCATGGGCCTGCCGCTCTCCCGCGGCCTGGCGAGGCTCCACGGCGGCGACCTCGCGCTGGAGAGCACCGTCGGCAAGGGCACCCGCGCCACCGTCTCCCTGCCGCCCGAGCGCTCGATCGAGGGCGGGCATCTGCAGGCGGTGAAGTAATGGTTGCCAGATCGCCGGGTCAAGCCCGGCGATGACGATCTTAAAACACGTCATGCGCGGGCTCGGTCCGCGCATCTGGTAGAGTATCCCGCTATGACCGAGTCCTTCAGCATCGAAGCCTTGATGGAGTCGGCGCGCGATCGCACGCCGGAGGGGCGGTCGCGGCTGTTCGGGCTGCTCGGCCAGCTGTTCCTGGCGCGCGGCCAGGACCTGAGCGAGGGCGAGCGGCGCGGCTTCACCGAGCTCCTGGACATCCTGCATCCCTTCGCGACCGTCGAGGCGCGGCTGGAGCTGGCCTACGCGACCGCCAACGCACCCTTCGCGCCGCACGAGCTCGCAAGGCTGCTGGCCGGCGACGATATCGAGATCGCCTCGCTGGTGCTGTTCCAGGCGGAATCGCTGGCCGCCGCGGACCTGATGACGCTGGCCGAGGATCCCGAGCGGGCAACCATCATCGCCGCGCGACGCGCGCTGCCGATGGCCGTCGCCGATGCCCTGATGCACCGGAGCGATCCCGACCTCGCCCGCGTGCTCCTGAAGAACGAGACCATCCGGCTCTCAATCCCGGCGATGGCCGATGCGATCGAGATGGCCCGCGACGACCTCGATCTGCAGCAGCGCATCGCCAAACGGCCGGAGCTGATGGAAGAGGCCGGGATCGAGATGGTGGAATGGGCCGACCCGGCGGTGCGCGAGGCGCTGATCGGGCGTTTCGAGCTGGCGCCCGAAGAAGGCGACACAGTCACGCGGCTGCGCAACCTGCTGAGCCTGGCGGTCGAGAGCGGCAGCCCGCGCGAGCCGGATTTCACTGGCGCCGTGCCGGTTCCAACCGAACCCGCGCCGGAACGGGACGACATGCCGCTGCCGGACCCGCGCTTCCGGCTGTCGCCGCGGCTGATGGTGGAGACCTTGCGGCGCGGCGAGCGGGCCATGGCCGAGGCGATGTTCGCCCGGATGGCCAACCTGCCGGTCGGCCTCGTGCAGCGCTTCGTGAAGGAAAACAACGGCGAGAGCATTGCCATCGCCGCGCGCGCGATCGGCATGGCGCGCGAGGAGTTCGCCACCATCTATCTCCTCTGGCGCAAGGCGCAGTCGCAGGACGGACTGGTCGCGGCAGGCGCGCTCGGCGGCGCGCTCGATCTCTTCGACACCATCCCTCAGGACCGGGTCGAGGTCGAGATCAGCCATTGGCGGCGCACCGCGCGGGCGGAAGCCCAAGGGGCCGCGAGTGCGTAAAGCACGACCGGCGGTTGCCGAGCCGGCGGCGGTTGCCGTAGTGTGGAGGCCATGACCGCCACGCATCAGGACATCGGACAGAAGAGCGCCGCCGTCACACCCGCCTATCGGCGCTGGGAGATGCCGGTTGCCGTGGTCCTCTCGTTCTTCTGTCCGGGCCTCGGTATCGCGGCAATGGGAGTGCGGGACCAGATCTCTCGCTGGCAGATGACGGCTGCTGCCTTGCCGCAGGTCGCTTTTCTCTTCTTGATTCTGCCACAGTTCATCGCGGGCTCGCCGATCCTGCCGCTCTTGCTGCTGGCCGGGTGGTTCGTCGTCGGAACCATCTCGGCCATCCGGACGCTGTATCTGCTCCCCGCGCTGCGGAATGCCGACGACCAGCGGAAGACGCACTATCTGGCCGCGTCTGGCTGGCTGCTCTACCTGCTCGGCATGATCGCTCTCTTCACTTTGTATCAGCGCTTGAGCGACCTCACGATCCGCCCGGCACCCCCGGGCACCGCATTGGCGCCGGTCGGCACCAGCCTGGTCGCCATCAAACCGGACTACCTCGATAGATACGCGCGCGGCGAGCTCATCGAATACGCCACCGCCGAGGGACTGCGACTGGCGCGTGTGCTCGCGGTCAGCGGCGACTGGTTCGCCCCCGAGGTCAAGGGCTTCATTCTCAACGGACGTCGCTATGCGGTGCCCGCGGGCGAGTTCAAGGGACTTCAGACAGCGCCCTATCTTGACGGGCTCAACGATCCCAGCTCCTGGCGACGTACCGGCGAAGACATCACGCTCCAGGAACTCGTGCAGACGAATCCGATCCTGGTCAAGCGTGGTGAGCTGGTGGTTGCATCGGATGAGAATCTGGTGGCCGACAGTCATCAGATCATTCAGATCCAGCGCATCGAGACCGATGATGTCCTGGCAGTTCCGCTCGCCCGGCTGGACAGTCCGTTCTCCGGCCGCACGGCTCTCAAGCAACCGGAGCCGCCGCTCCATTTCCTGTTTTCCCGACCCTGAAGCCGCTCCGGCAACTAAAGTCGCTTCCTTCGGGTTTCCTATCAGAGCAAAATCGAGACGGATCTTACGGAGGCGGACATGCTTTGGCGCGGCGGGCGGCGCAGCACGAATGTGGAGGACCGGCGCGGTGGCGGCGGATTCGGCGGCGGGGGCGGCGGCATCAAGGTCGGCGGGCTCGGGCTGGTGGTGATCCTGCTGGTCGGCTGGTTCTTCGGCGTCGATCCAAGCGCCCTGCTTTCGCAGATCGAAGGCGGCAGCGTCGGCGGCTATGAGCAGCCGGCCAACACCACGCCGATCCCGGAGGACGACGAGGGCGCGCAGTTCGTCCAGGTCGTGCTGGGCGACACCGAGGACACCTGGAGCGAAATCTTCAAGGCCGCGGGCGAGACCTATCAGCCGCCGCGGCTGGTGCTGTTCACCGGCCGGACCGCCACCGCCTGCGGCACGGGTGCCGCGGCGATGGGACCGTTCTATTGTCCGGGCGATGCCAAGGTCTATATCGATCTCTCCTTCTACGACGAGCTGAAGCGGCGGTTCCAGGCGCCGGGCGATTTCGCCCAGGCCTATGTGATCGCACATGAGGTGGGCCATCACATTCAGCACCTGATCGGCTCGACCGAGGAGATCGGGCGCGCCTTCGGCGGCGGCAACCAGACCGGCGCCGATTCCGCCTCGGTGCGGATCGAGCTGCAGGCCGATTGCTTCGCCGGCGTCTGGGCCTATCACGCCAACCAGCGCAAGATCGTCGAGCCCGGCGACGTCGACGAGGCGCTGAACGCGGCGACCGCGATCGGCGACGACAAGCTGCAGGAAGAGGGCCAGGGCTATGTGGTGCCCGACAGCTTCACCCACGGCACCTCGGCGCAGCGCGTCCGCTGGTTCAAGCGCGGCATGGAGAACGGCGACGTCAACGCCTGCGACACCCTGAACGCGAAGACGCTGTAGCCTCAGCGGCAATACCGGAAGCCGCCGAGGTCGAGGTGGAAGTGGTTGGCGTGGAGCCGGTTATATTCCGGCCCCAGCACGATGTTGAAGAGGCCGCAGGCCTCTCTATGCGCGGCGGCCAGGAAGCGGCCCTCCGGCGTCGGCTTGCCGTAATCCTTCAGCACGGAGATCACCCTTCCGTCGGCCAGGTGGAAGGCGGCGATGTCGATGGCGTTGGCGGTCGCGTGCTGGCTCTTGCGGCCTTCGGCGGCGGAATTGATGTTCCGACACGCATAGGTGCCGAGCTGGTCGATCCTGACCACGCGGCTGTCGAGCTCGGCCTGCGCGATCTCGTCGAGGCGCTGCTGCCACCAATAGAGGCCGGCAGTCATGGCGCAGGTCGCGACCGGGCGTGGGCTGAAGGCGATCGGAGTCGCGTCGGCGCGCACCACGTCGGTGAAGCCGCAGCCCTCGCCGATCCGGCGGTCGGCCATCACGGAGAACTGCATGGTCGCGCGGCCGAGCGCCGCGCGACAGGCGGCGCCGTCGGTCGAGAGGCCGTTGAGCTGGATGTTGGCGAACCAGCCCGGCTTGCGATCCAGCATTACCGGCGCCCAAGGCAGCAGATTCGGCGGGATGCGGATCCAGCCCTCATAGAGGGCGCCGCTGCCGGCGACCAGCACCAGCAGGGCGAACAACACGAGCCGGCGGAAGCGTTTCAAGATCGCCCGAATATGCTAAGGCCTCTCTCATGAACCTCGAGATCAGGCGCGGGTTGCCGGGGGCGAGCGCCGAAAGCGATATCGCCGGAGAGATGACGCTGCTGGAGGACGTGCTCGCACGTCCGGAGACCGGCCTGCTCCGGCTCTGGCGCACCAGCCCCTGCCTGGTGGTGACCCCGCTGCTGGCGCAACGCCCGGCATTCGCGGCCGCTGCCGAAGCTTCCGCGGAACGCGGTTGGCCGGTGGTTGTGCGAAGGACCGGCGGCGGGCCGGTGCCGCAGACCAGGGGCACGCTCAATGTTTCGCTGGCCACGGCGACGCCGCGCGACCAGGCGCCCTCGATCGATGCGGCCTTCCAGCAATTCGCCGATGCGATGCTCGCGGCATTGCAAAGCTGCGGCGTCACCGCGCAGGTGGGCGAGATCGAGGGCAGTTGCTGCCCCGGGCGCTATGACATCGCGATCGGCAAGCAGAAGATCATCGGCATCGCGCAGCGGCGCCGCCAAGGGACCACCGGGGGTTCGAAGGACGGACAACTGCTCTCGGCGGTGCTGGTGCATGCGATGGTCTGGGTTGATGGGACGCTGGATCCGGAGATCGATCGGCTGGAGCGGTTTCTCGAGGAGGCCGGCGCGGCGACCCGGTTTCGCCGCGACACGATGGGCACGTTGCAGGGGATTTCCGGCATTTCTGCGGATGCGTTCGAGGCAGCATTGCGGCAAGGGCAGTTTGCCCGCGGGCAATAGTCTTGCGGCTCCAGCCGGCAATAATGTGAGCCTCTTCAGAGACTTATCCGGCAGTTGACATATGAGAACAAATCGGGTACGGTCTTGACGACCTCCGGAGCAGCGAAAGCCAAAAGGCTTAGAATCCGATTGGGTCAGAGCGGGCGCTTGAGCGCGCGCAGCGCGTCGTCCAATCCATCCAGAGTCAGCGGAAACATGCGGTCGCCCATCAGCTGTCGGATGAGCTTCACCGACTGGGTGTAGTCCCAGCGCTCGCGGTCGCGCGGGTTGATCCAGGCCGCGCGCGGATAGTGTTTCAGGAATCGCCCGAGCCAGACCGAACCGGCTTCGTCGTTGTTGTGCTCGACCGAGCCGCCGGCCTGCAGGATCTCATAGGGGCTCATGGTGGCGTCGCCGACCATGATCAGCGACCAGTCGCCGCCATAGGTGTTCAGGACCTGGGTGGTCGGCGTCCATTCGTCGTAGCGCCGGCGGTTCGAGCGCCACAGCCGCTCATACGGCATGTTGTGGAAATACCAGGTTTCGAGATGCTTGAACTCGGACTTGGCGGCGGAGAACAGCCGCGCGCTCTCCTCGACGTGGTCGTCCATCGAGCCGCCGATATCGAGCAGCAGCAGGACCTTGATCTTGTTGCGGCGCTCGGGGCGCATCTGGATGTCGAGCGAGCCGGCATTCTCCGCGGTCTTGCGGATGGTGCCGTTGAGATCGAGCTCGTTGGCCTCGCCCTCGCGGCCCCATCTTCTCAAGCCGCGCAAGGCGAGCTTCATCGCACGGGTGCCGAGCTCGACCTCGCCGTCGAGATCCTTGAACTCGCGCTTGTCCCAAACCTTGACCGCGCGTCGGTTGCGCGATTCACGCTGGCCGATGCGGATGCCTTCGGGATTGGCGCCATAGGCGCCGAAGGGCGAGGTGCCGGCGGTGCCGATCCATTTGCTGCCGCCTTCGTGGCGCCCCTTCTGCTCGGCGAGGCGCTGACGCAGGGTTTCGAGCAACTGGTCGAGGCCGCCGAGGGTCTGGATCTGCGCCAGCTCTTCGGGGGTGAGATATTTCTCGGCCAGCGCCTTCAGCCAGTCGTCGGGAATGTCGGCGATGATCTCGCCGCCGACCGCGGCGAGGCCGTGGAAATAGAGCGCGAAGACCCGGTCAAAACGGTCGATCAGCCGCTCGTCCTTGATGAGGCTGGTGCGGGCGAGGAAGTAGAAGTCCTCGACATCGAGCTGCGCCACGCCGGCCTTCATCGCGCCGATCAGGGTCAGGTATTCGGTGAGGCTGACCGGGACGCCTTGGTTGCGCAGCGCGGTGATGAAGCCGGCGAACATGCGGCCGTTATCCGTTTTAGGTCGTCATGCCCGGCGAAGGCCGGGCATCCCTGAGTTCCACTTGCGTTGACGCAAACTCAGGGGTCCCCGGGCCAAGCCCGGGGATGACGAGTGAGTTGATGGCAACAGCGTGCGTCACTGGCCCCTGCGCGCCAGGAACGCAACCCGCTCGAACAAATGCACGTCCTGTTCGTTCTTCAGCAGCGCGCCGTGCAAGGGCGGCACCACGACCTTGGGGTCGTGGGAGCGCAGAGCTTCGACCGGTACCTCGTCGGCGACCAGGAGTTTGAGCCAGTCGAGCAGCTCCGAGGTGGCGGGTTTCTTCTTCAGGCCGGGGACTTCGCGGATTTCGTAGAACAGCGTCATCGCCTCGCGCAGCAGGTCGCGCTTGATGTTGGGGTAGTGTGCTTCGACGATCCGCTCCATCACTTCCTTGTCGGGGAAGCGGATGTAGTGGAAGAAGCAGCGGCGCAGGAAGGCGTCCGGCAGTTCCTTCTCGTTGTTGGAGGTGACGATGACGATCGGGCGGTGCGTCGCCTTCACCGTCTGCTTGGTCTCATAGACGAAGAATTCCATGCGATCGAGCTCCTGCAGGAGGTCGTTCGGGAATTCGATGTCGGCCTTGTCGATCTCGTCGATCAGCAGCACCACCGGCGTCTCGCTGGCGAAGGCGTTCCAGAGCTTGCCCTGGATGATGTAGTTGCGGATGTCCTTGACCCGCTCGTCGCCGAGCTGCCCATCGCGCAGCCGCGCCACCGCGTCGTATTCATAGAGGCCCTGCGCCGCCTTGGTGGTGGATTTCACATGCCAGGTGATCAGCGGGAGCTTGAGCGCCGCCGCGACTTCCTCGGCCAGCACGGTCTTGCCGGTCCCGGGCTCGCCCTTGACCAGCAGCGGCCGGCCGAGCGTAACACTGGCATTGACTGCGATCTCGAGGTCGCGGGTGGTGATGTAGCGATCAGTGCCGGCGAACTTCATGCGTCCATTTCCATGCTGCTGGTCTGGTCGAGACTAGCGGCGGGAAACGGCGGACGCTACTGCACTTCGTCGGTCCAGACCCGGAAGCTGACCAGCTCGGTCGGGCCGAAGGTATGGGCGATCGGGACGTCGCTGGCGTCGCGGCCGTAGGCGATCAGCACGCGGCCGATGCGGGGCATGTTGTTGCGCGGGTCGAAGGTGTACCAGCGGCCGTCGAGATAGGCCTCGAACCAGCCGGCGAAATCCATCGGGCCGTAGGGCGGCGGCATGCCGATGTCGCCGAGATAGCCGGTGCAGTAGCGCGCCGGAATGTTGAGCGCGCGGCAGAGGGCGATCGCGAGATGCGCGAAGTCGCGGCAGACCCCCTGCTTCTTCTCGAAGACCTCGAAGGCGCCCATGGTCGACGAGGCATGCTCGTAGCCGAAGCTGATATGGTTGTGGACGAAGTCGCAGATCGCCTGCACCCGCCCCCAGCCGGTCGGGCCGTTGCCGAATTGCTTCCAGGCGAAACCGGAGAGCTTGTCGGTCTCGCAATAGCGGCTGCCGAGCAGGAACAGCAGGGTTTCCGCCGCAACTGCCGGGCCGAGGGCACCACCGGGTCCGGGGCGCCGCTGTCCCGCATCACGCCGTCGGTGGTCAGGGTGATTCGGCCGGCCGGCGCGGTGAGGCGGTTGCACCAGTTGCCGAAGCTGTCGCGGTAGAAGGCGATCGGCACGGCCGGGGAAGCGACCAGATGATCCGGAACGACGATGTCCGAGGCGCGGCTGAAATGCGATCCCAAGACCAGGATCATCGGCGTCGGCTGCGGGAGGTCATAGATCAACTCGCAGCCGATACGGATCTTCATCAATTTTCCTTGCTGGGGATGCGGGCATGGGGAGAGTGGGCGGGATTGGCAACAGGGATACAGACTCCCAGCGCCGGCGTCGATTCATATTTCAGAGCAACCCTCGCCGGCCCCGGCCGTTGCAGCGGCCGTCCATGCGTCGCGGTCAGGGCGCGCCGATCGTCACCGCGACTTCCATGCCGATATTGTCGGCGGGGAAGCCGAGGAAGCTGCCGCTGAGCGGCGTCGCCTCGTGCGGTTCGGCGGCCACGGCGACGGCGATCAGGCCTTGGCGCCCGATGCTGCCACTGGTGGGATCGAAGTCGATCCAGCCGAGGCGCGGCAGATGCACCTGCGCCCAGGCATGGGTGTTGCCGCCGGTGTAATCGGGCGCCGCCGCGGCTTGCGGATCGGCCGCGTCGAAGGCCGAGGCGAGATAGCCGGAGGCGAAGCGCGCGGGGAAGCCGAGCGCCCTTGCGGCGGCAATCATCAGCACGGCGAAGTCGCGACAGGCGCCGTGGCCGAGGCGCAGGGTCTCGCGCGGCGTCTGGACACCCTGCGCCTCGCGCCGGCGATAGGCGAAGCCGCGATGGATGCCGTCGGAGAGCGCGCAGAGCAGCGGCCAGGCCGAGGCCGCCTCGTCCCCGCCGGCGCCGGTTTGGAAGCGCCGGGCGAAGGCATTGACCTCGGCATCCATCGCGGCGGGGTCGGCGCGATAGGGCTCCAGGGCGGCATCATCCTCGGCATGGTCGGCGAAGGGCGTCGTGGGATGAATCGCCGGGGACAGCGCCGCCGGCGCGTGCTCGACCCGCACGGTGCTCTCGAAGCAGAGCGTCGGCGCGCGGCCCGAGAAGGTGGCGATGCCGACGTGATTGCCATAGGAGTCGGCGAAGCTGTGCAGGAGCACCGGCTCGGGGTCGATCGCCAGCCGCATGTCGACCA
>JAYSFH010000009.1:0-9283 GCA_041913405.1 Dongia sp.
GTGGCGGCGCCCTGCTCCTCGACGGCGGAAGCGATCGCGGTCGAGATCTCGCTCACGCGCCCGACCGTCTCGGTGATGGTCTCGATCGCCTGCGCGGATCCGGCCGTCGCTTCCTGGATCGCGCGCACCTGGCCGGCGATCTCCTCGGTCGCCCGTGCCGTCTGGGTCGCCAGGGTCTTCACCTCCGAGGCGACCACCGCGAAGCCCTTGCCCGCCTCGCCGGCCCGCGCCGCCTCGATGGTCGCGTTCAGCGCCAGCAGATTGGTCTGGCCGGCGATGTCGTTGATGAGGCGCACCACGTCGCCGATCTTCTGCGCAGCTTCCGAAAGCCCGCGCACCTTTGCCGTCGTGTCGTTGGCCTGTTCGACCGCGACGCCGACGATGCGGGTGGTTTCGCTCATCTGGTTGGTGATCTCGCCGATCGAGGCGGTCAGTTCCTCGGTTGCCGATGCCACGGTCTGCACGTTGGTCGAAGCCTGTTCCGAGGCGGCCGCGACGGCGGCGGCCTGGCGCGAAGTTTCCTCGGCGGTGGCGCTCATGCTGGAAGCGGTGACCTGCATCTCGGTCGCGGCCGACGAGACCGTCTTCACCACGTTGGTCGCCTCGCGGTCGAAGGCTTCGGTCAGCTCCGCGATCCGCTGGCTGCGCCGGGCGCGCGCTTCCATCTCCGCGGCCTCGCGTGCCTGCATCTCCTTGTTGCGGATCATGTTGTCCTTGAAGACCTGCACGGCCGCGGCCATGCCGCCGATCTCGTCCTTGCGGCCCTGCGCCGGCACGATGGTCTCGAGATTGCCGTCGGCCAGGGTGCCCATGGCACCGGTCATGGCCACGATCGGACGCGTGATGCTGCGCGCCACGGCATAGCCGATCGCGATGCCCGCGAACAGGACGACGACCGAGATGACCAGGGCGACGACGATGCCCTCCCGCATCTCGGCGCTGGCGCGTGGGCCGATCTCGTCCTGCTTCGCCTTCGCATGATCCGAGGCGGCATTGAGATCCGCCGCCATCTCCGTGCCGGACTTGTCCATCGCCGCGATGATCTCGTTGCGGGCGAAGATCAGCGACTGGACCTGGTCGAAGGCCTCGCTGTAGCTCTTGCCCTGCTTCTCGGCTTCGGCGGCCAAGCTCCGGCGATCCGGATTCTGCAACTCGGCCTGGAGCTTGACCAGCTTGTCCGCGAAGTTTCCAAGCTCGGTGCGCGCCCGGTCGACCTGGTCGCGGCTGTTCTCGCGCAGGAACTTCATCGCGGCGACGCGCGCGAGCAGCAGGTTGCGCATCGCCTCCGCTGCGGCGAAGGTCGCCGCGGCATCGCCGTCCGCGTTGGCGGACTCCATGATTCCGGTCAGCGCCTTTTCGGCGCCGCTGCCCGCCGTGTTCATCTGCTCGACCAGCGGATCGCGCTTGGCCTTGAGTTCCAGCACCTTGGCGAAGTTGTCGCGATAGACCTTTGCATGGTCGTCGAGCGCCGCGATCATCTCCGCGTCGGCGTCGCCGCTGAACAGTTCGCCGCCTTGTCCCAGGCTGTCGAGGAAACCGTCGATGCCGGACTTCGCCTGTTCGGCGGATTCGGGCGTCTGCTGCAGCAGGAACGTCTTGATGCCCACGCGCGCCTGCAACAGGTCGCCATTCCAGACTCCGGCCGCTGCCGTGCGCCGTGCGGTCTGGCGGTATTCGCCGAAATTGCCGCTGGCAGCCTGCAGGCTGACATAGGAGGTCAGGGCCATGGCCGCGACCAGCACCAGAAGGGCGCCGATGCCGAGCGCGAGCCGAACGCCGATCTTGAGGTTTTGCCAGGTCTGCATGGGGTCCTCGACGAGGTAAGATTGCTGACAATTGTCAGATTAGGTTTATTCTCCTTAATAAAATATGACTTAAAGGCTAGGTATTTCACCAGAGGCCGAACCGCCCGGGATCGGCTATGTTTTTGAAAATGCACGGCTTGATGGACAGGTGCAGCGTGGCACGTCGGCAACTCCTTCACCTTTTTCGGGTGGCGGTCCTGTTGGGTTGGACCGCAAGCGCCTTCGCGGAGGCGACCACGCCGCCGACCGCCCCGAAGACGCCCCCGACCGATCCCGCGGTCGAGGCGATGCGGCCCTGTGCCAGCGGCGACGATCCGGAGGCGCGGGCGGTGGCTTGCACGCAGCTCATCACCGGCGGCACGCTGCGGGGCAAGGCGCTGGGTGCCGCCTATGTGTTCCGCGGCAAGGCGCAGGCGCAGCGCAACGAGATCAAGGCGGCGATCGCGGATTTCTCCGCGGCGCTGAAGATCGACCCGGGCGCCACCGACGCGCTCTACAACCGCGGCGCCGCCTATGCACTGTTGGGGCAGACCAGTTACGCGCTCGGCGATTTCGCGCAGGTGCTGGAGCGGGCGCCCAACGACCCCGACACCTTGTTCTATCGGGCGCTGATCTATGTGAACCAGGGCAAGATCGAATCCGCGGTGAAGGACCTGACCGGCGTGCTGAAGCAGCGGCCGGACGACGGCGTCTCGCGGCTGCAGCGGGCGGGGCTGCTGATCGCGCTGCAGCGGAACGAAGACGCGATCAGCGATCTCAACCAGCTGCTGAAGGCGGATCCGGCGGCCCTCGACGCGCTCTACAACCGCGGCCGCGCCGAGATGCTGAAAGGCGACAACGCCGCGGCGGCCGAGGATTTCGCGGCGCTGATGCAGGCGCGCAACGACAACCCCTATGCCGCCTTGCGGCTCTATATCACGCGCGCCCGCATGGGGCAGAAGGATGCGGCCCCCCTGGCTGCGGCGGCCAGAAATTTCCCCGACGAGCAATGGCCGATGCCGGTGGTTGCCTTCTACCAGGGCAAGATGAGCGAGGACGATCTCCTCGCCGCCGGGAAGGCCACCAAGGCCGCGACCAATGCCAGCCTCGCCGCCGAGACCCGCTATTACCTGGGGCAATGGGCGCTGCTGCAGAACGACGCCAAGGCCGCGCGCCAGCATTTCGAGGCGGCGCTCGCTGCCAAGGCCGGCATCGGCAGCCTCGAAGCCATCGACGCCGGGCTGGAGTTGAGGAAGCTCGCGAAGCCGCAGGACTAGCGGCGCCGCGAGCGCCGGATCGCAATGGGAGCGCCCACGGCGAACAAGCTCTCCTGCGCGGCAACGGACAATGCAGCAATGACGCCCCAGTCGAGGCTGAGCGCGATGCTGTTGCCGCGCCGCGTCTCGATCACCAGGCGCGCGCGGCGCAGTTCCTTCAAGTGGTGCGTGAGGGTAGGGCCGGAGACGCCGAGACGCCGCGCCAGTTCGGCGCCGGTCAGCGGCTCGCGGGCGATCAGCCGCGCGATCGCATAGCGCGTCGCATCGCCGAGCGCGCGGAACACCGCCTCTGGATCCGGTGGCGCGGGCGCAGGCGTGGGCGGCCGTGGCGCCTGCAGCCGCTCCGGCGGAAGCGTCAGCAGGGTGAGCTTGCCGAGTTCGAAGCGGTGCGCGCCGAACAGGCTGGGGAAGACGAGGACCTGCTTTCCTTCAACCGCCAGCGCGACCGCGTTGCGGGCCGCCTCTTCGAGATCGGGTGCCACGCGGCGCCACAAGGCGGCGAAGGCCAGGCGGTCGAACCGGCGCAGCGCGTCGACGGCGGCCTGCTGCAAGCCCGCCGGATCCTCGACGAGCCGCGCGGTGAGGCGCGCGAGCGCCGGATTGGCAGCGCCGGCCGGCAGGGCGTCGCGGCAGCGCCGGGCGAAATCCGTCGCGGGCAGGTCGGCGACAGCGGCGATCAGCGCATCGGTATCGCCGTCCAAGGCCGCCGTTCCCGGCACCGCCGCCAGCGCCAGCCAGAAGGCCGGGGCGAGCGCCAGATCGCCCATGCGCCTGCGGGTGGTCGGGTCGAGCTTGCGCCGGGCCTGGCTCAGCCAAGGCGCCCCGTCCCGCTCGGCGCCCAGCAGCGCAGCCAAGGCCAGGAACAGTTCGAAGCGCGGGCTGACGATGAGGCGTGGAGACATCGGAACGAATAGATAAGTTATTATCTAATATTAGATTACTATATAATCTTGACGGCCGCCACCGTCCTGTTTCGGCCGCGGCCGCTCGCCATCTTGTCTCGCTCCGGGCGATCCCCTAGTTTCGCCGCGCTTTTCCGACCTCCTCAAAACCAGCAGAGCGAATTACCCATGGCCAGCGCCCCGAACCGGGACATCAAGAAGGTCGTGCTCGCCTATTCCGGCGGGCTCGACACCAGCGTCATCCTGAAGTGGCTGCAGGAGACCTACCGATGTGAGGTGGTGACCTTCACCGCGGATCTCGGCCAGGGCGAGGAGCTGGAGCCGGCGCGGCTGAAGGCCGAGCGGGCCGGGATCAAGGAGATCCATATCGTCGACGTGCGCGAGGAATTCTGCCGCGACTTCGTCTTCCCCATGTTCCGCGCCAACGCGCTCTATGAGGGCCAGTACCTGCTCGGCACCTCGATCGCCCGGCCGCTGATCTCCAAGCACCTGATCGAGATCGCCAAGAAGACCGGCGCCGATGCGGTGGCTCATGGCGCGACCGGCAAGGGCAACGACCAGGTCCGCTTCGAGCTCTCCTGCTATGCGCTCAACCCGGATATCAAGGTCATCGCACCCTGGCGCGAATGGGACCTCACCTCGCGCACCAAGCTGATCGAATATGCCGAGGCGCACCAGATCCAGGTCGCCAAGGACAAGCGCGGCGAGGCGCCGTTCTCGGTCGATGCCAACCTGCTGCATTCTTCCAGCGAGGGCAAAGTGCTGGAGGATCCCTGGATCGAGCCGGAGGAGATGGTCTATCAGCGCACCATCTCGCCGGAAGCGGCGCCCGACAAGGCGACGGTCATCGAGATCGGCTTCAAGAAGGGCGATCCGGTCTCGATCGATGGCGAGACGCTCTCGCCGGCTTCCCTGCTGACCAAGCTGAATGCACTCGGCAAGGCCAACGGCATCGGACGCCTCGACCTGGTCGAGAACCGCTTCGTCGGCATGAAGTCGCGCGGCGTCTACGAGACGCCGGGCGGCACCATCCTGCATGCGGCGCATCGCGGCATCGAATCGATCACCCTCGACCGGGGTGCGGCGCATCTCAAGGACGAGATCATGCCGCGCTATGCCGAGCTCATCTATAACGGCTTCTGGTTCGCCCCGGAGCGCGAGATGCTGCAGGCGCTGATCGACAAGAGCCAGGAGCATGTCGAGGGCACGGTGCGGATGAAGCTCTACAAGGGCAACGCGACCGTGATCGGCCGCAAGTCCGAGAAGAGCCTCTACAGCCTGAAGCACGTTACCTTCGAGGATGATGCCGGCGCCTACGACCAGCGCGACGCGGCAGGGTTCATCAAGTTGAATGCGCTCAGGCTGCGGCTGCTGAAGCGCGACCGCGGGTAACGTCGCGCCGCGGCCTGCGCGCTCCCACGGATTCTCAAGCTTGAACCCGCCCTAGCCGCTTCGTCCTTACGCATGTCACAATGCTGTCGGCATGGAGAGCGAATCCAATATCGGCGCCTATAGCGACGCCCTGGTCCTGCTGGCGACCGCCGGGCTGATCGTGCCGGTGCTGCGGCGTTTCGGGGTCAGCCCGATCCTCGGCTATCTCGCGGCTGGCGCAGTGCTGGGGCCGCTGGGGCTCGGCACCTTCATCGGCGCGGCGCCCTTTCTCTACTGGCTGACCATCGTCGACGCCGAGAGCGTTTCGCACTTCGCCGAGCTCGGCGTCGTCTTCCTACTGTTCCTGATCGGGCTGGAGCTCTCCCTGCAAAGACTGATCACCATGCGGCGGCTGGTGTTCGGCCTGGGCTCGCTGCAGGTGCTGACCGGGACGGTGGTGATCGGCGGCCTGATGGCCTGGGGCAGCGGGCGCGACCCGGCCACCGCGATCATCCTTGGCGCCAGCCTCTCGCTGTCCTCGACCGCGATCGTGCTCGAGCTGCTCGCGCATCAGGGGCGGCTCACCAGCACGGTCGGCCGCGCGGCCTTCTCGGTGCTGCTGGCGCAGGATCTCGCGGTAATCCCGATCCTGCTGTTCGTCTCGATCCTGGGCGGCGACACCCAGGGCTCGCTGCTGGAGAGCCTGGCGACCGCCTTGCTGCAGGCGGTGATCACGTTGGCGATCATCGCGGTGCTGGGCCGGCTGTTCCTGCGGCCGGTCTTCCGCTTCGCCGCGGCGACCAAGTCCAACGATCTCTTCATTGCCGCGACCCTGTTCGTGATCGTGGCGGCCGGCGTCCTCGCACACCAGGCCGGGCTCTCCATGGCCTTGGGCGCCTTCGTCGCCGGTCTGCTGCTGGCCGAGACCGAATACGGCAAGGCGATCCAGGCGACCATCGAGCCGTTCAAGAGTCTCCTGCTCGGCATCTTCTTCTTCAGCGTCGGCATGACCATCGACTTCCGCGAGGTGATCCATCACCCGCTCTGGCTGGCCCTGATGGTGGTTGCGATCATCGCGGTGAAGGCCGTCCTGATCCTGGCACTCGGGCGGTTGTTCGGGCTGCAGCGGTCGACCGCGGTGGAGCTCGGGCTCCTGCTCGGCCCCGGCGGCGAGTTCGCCTTCGTCACCATCGGCGCCGCGGCGGCCGCCGGGCTGGTCGAAGGTTCGCTCGCCCGCATCACTTTGGTCGCGGCTTCGCTCACCATGGTGCTGCTGCCCTTGCTCGCCATGGCAGGGCGCAGGCTGGCGCCGCGGCTCGCCACCAAGGGCGCGCCCGAACCGGAGCTCGTGGCCGCGCCAGAACACCTTTCCGGCCATGCGATCGTGGTCGGCTACGGCCGGGTCGGCAAGGTGACCGCGACGCTGCTCTCCGAGCACGGCGTGCCCTTCGTCGCGGTCGACTTCGACGCCGCCAGTGTGACCCGCGACCGGCGCGGCGGGCATCGGGTCTATTTCGGCGACGCCGCCGACCCGATGTTCCTGAAGGCCTGCGGGCTCGAGGAAGCGCGGGCGGTCGTGATCACGATCGAGTCGGCTGCGGCGATCGACCGGGTCGTCAACCAGGTGCGAGACCTGCGGCCGGACGTGAAGATCATCACCCGCGCCCGGGATTCCGAGCATGCGCGGCATCTCTATGCGATCGGCGCAACCGACGCGGTGCCGGAGACGGTCGAGGCCAGCCTGCAATTGTCCGAGGCCTCGCTGGTGGCCCTGGGTGTCCCGATGGGCCCGGTGATCGCCTCGATCCACCAGAAGCGCGACGACTTCCGCGCCGAGCTGCAGAAGGCCTCGCTGGAAGCCGGGCGCGGCGACAGCCACGCCATTCGGCCGAAGGGCAGCCTGCGCAGCCGCTTGCCCGTTCCGGACCAAGAGCAGGAGCAGAAGCCATGATCGTCACCACGACTCCATCCATCGAAGGCAGCCGCATCGTCGAGTATCTCGGCGTGGTGGCCGGCGAGGCGATCGTCGGCGCCAACATCTTCCGCGATCTCTTCGCCTCGGTGACCGACATCGTCGGCGGCCGCTCCGGCGCCTATGAGGACGCCCTGCGCGGCGCCCGCGAGACCGCGCTCCGGGAACTTCAGCAGGCGGCACGCGAGGCCGGCGGTAACGCGGTGGTCGGCGTCGATATCGACTACGAGGTCATCGGCAAGAGCGGCAGCATGCTGATGGTGAGCGCCAGCGGGACCGCGGTCCGGGTGGAGTGATGACGGCTATGGCAGCAGGGGGACGCCGATGATCCTCGGGTGCAGCCAGAACACGATGGCGAGATAGGACGCCGCCGCAATCAAGACAGGCTTCCAGCCGATACCTTTCCAATCGAGACCGGTTCGCTTCCGGGCGATGGCGAGGAACGGCAGGTTCGAGGTCGTGGCGCTGAAGGCCTGCCAGCTCTCCGGCGTCCAGCTGCGGCGCTTCTTGGCGTCGATCGCCAAGGTGCCGCCAAGCGCCAGGACCGCGAAGGCACCGAAGAAGATCAGGCCGGCGAGATCGCCGTTGGCGAGGATGTGCAGCAAGGCCCAGAGGCCGAAAGCCCACATCACCGGGTGGCGCGTCACGGTGAGAATGCCCTTCGGCTGCCAGGTCCGGTCCGGCGCCGCCATCATTGCGGCGGATGGGTTGGGCGCGGCGAAGCCTCCAACCGCGAGCAGGAGGATGAAGGGCATCAGTGCCAGCGTGAGATGCGCGCCGCCCGGCAGCGCCCAGATGAAGCGGTCGACGGGCGCGGTGCGAAACGCCATGGCCATCCAGATGATCAGCGCGAAGGCCTGGGCGGAGAACAGGGCGGTATAGCCGCGCTCGCCGACGCGAGCCGCCAAACGCGGCCGGAGACCGGTCGATGACATCAGGAAATGCGCGGCGACGAAGGCGATGGCGGCAAGCGTCAGGTTCAGCATCGAATCCTCTGTATCGAGACCTCTGCGGGTCTGACCCGAGTATTACATGCGACCGTTGCTAAATAGCGATCCCGAGCCGGTTTGCCAAACTCTTGAATCCAATCCCCTTTGTGTGCGGAACCGCGGCCGGCCCGGGCCAAGGAACCTTCGCCCGATATCCGACTTTGTTTCCCGATGGCCCCGGTCTGAGAAATACATCCCCCTGTCGTGTCCTCATCATGGCAGCGGGCCGGCCGCGTGTTCGCCATGCTTGTCCATCGAGGAGCAGAGCCATGACCAAGATGCGTGTCCCCGATTCCTTTGAAGAAGCCGCGCTGGAGACCGTGCGCCTGCTGAGCGCACAAGAGGCCGCGAAGGTCGCCGGCCTGTCGCCGCAGACGCTGCGCGACTACAGCGACGCGGACCGGCCGGGACGGCCGACCTTGCAGACGGCACTGGCGCTGGACTCTGTCTGCTATGAGCAGACCGGACGCGCGCCCTTCTTCGAATCCTATACCCGGCAGCTGGCTGCGCGCACCCGGCGCAACACGCGGCCGGTCGGCGACGTGCTGGTCGAGGCGCTGGACCTGCCGGGTGCGGTGGGCCGCCTGCTCGACCTCATCCGCCGCAGCCGTGCCGTGGAATCGCCGCGCGGGCGCGCCATCTCCGCGTCCGAGGGCAGCGCCATAATGAAGGCGATCAAGCTGCAGCGGCGCGAGCTCGACGACGTCGAGGCTGCGGTGGTGGCGGCGACCGAAGACGGCGGGCCGGCCGTGGTCGAGGCGCGCCCCACGCCCGAAGTCAGCCACGAATAGGGATCATGGCGCTCCGGATCCTGATCGTCGAGGATGACGCCCTGACCGCCGCGGCTTTCGCGGCGGCGCTGAACGATGCCGGGCATCAGGTGGTCGCCATCACCGAGCACGGCGCCGCCGCACCGGCCAAGGCGTGCTGCGTGCAGGTGGACCTCGCGCTGGTCGATATCACCTTGAGCGACGGCCGCACCGGCCTC
>JAYSFH010000009.1:9293-22044 GCA_041913405.1 Dongia sp.
GCGAGAACCGCATCGAGACCGTGTTGATCAGCGGCGACGCCAATCTCCGCGCCAAGGCGGAATCGGTACAGGCGCTCAGCTATATCGCCAAACCCGCCGACGCCAATGTCGTCGCCCGCGTCGTGAGCCACATCGAGCACCACCACGCCTGGACGGCGCGGCAATCGCGCGTGCCCGTGGAACAAGAAGTCTAAAGAGAGACCTTCACCTCGGCGCAGGAGCGCGAATGGCCGAGCGCACGCTTCACCGTCGGATAGAAGCGCGCCATCGCAATCGCCAGGGAGAGATCCACCAGCGCCTTGCGGCCGAAGCGTGCCTCGAGTGCAGCACCTTTCTCCAGCAGCATCGGGTCGTTCTCCGAAACCACGCGGCCGAAGCAGAAGCCGAGCTTGAGGTCGGTCGGCATCTCGCTCAGATGATTCTCCAGCGCGGCTTTCACGATCGCCTTGTCGACCCCGGCCTGCAGCGCCAAGTTGACGTAGATCTGCACGCATTCGCCGCAGTCTTCCGCCATGACCGCGCCCAAGGCCGCCATCATGGCGACGGATTCCGGCACCGACTGGTTCTCGCGGACGATCCGCCCGATCTCCTGCAGCCGCAAGGCCGAGCCTGGAGACGCCGCCGCCATGTCGCGCTGGTAGTCGAGCGGCGCACCGATCGCGGTCTCCTGCTCCCGGATGGCGGTCAGTTCCGGGCTCTCGGGCAATTTGCCGTGCATGATGCGAAATATACCTTACTGAAAGAACCGCGGGCCCAGGAGATGGACCCGCGGCTCATGAATGCCAAAGCCCGGAAAGGGTTGCAGTCTATTCCGGGAGCGTGACGTTGTGCTGCCGGCAGGCGGCAATCAGCGTGTTGTTCAGCAGCAACGCAATCGTCATGGGACCCACGCCGCCCGGCACCGGGGTGATCGCCGAAGCCTTGGGATAGCAGGAGGCGTAATCGACGTCGCCGACCAGCTTGCCCTTGCCGTCCTTCTCGATGCGGTTGATGCCGACGTCGATCACCACGGCGCCATCCTTCAGCCAGTCGCCCTTCACCATCTCCGGACGGCCGACCGCGGCGACCACGATGTCGGCCCGGCGCACCTCGCCGGGGAGATCCTTGGTCTTCGAATGCGCGATGGTGACGGTGCAGCTCTCGTTCAGCAGCAGCTGGGCCATGGGCTTGCCGACGATGTTGGAGCGGCCGATCACCACCGCATGCTTGCCGGCGAGATCGCCGAGACGATCCTTCAACAGCAGCAGGCAGCCGAAAGGCGTGCAGGGCACCAGGCCCTTGCCGCCGGTGGCAAGCCTTCCCGCATTCACCACATGGAAGCCGTCTACGTCCTTGTCGGGGTCGATCGCGTCGATGATCGCCTGAGGGTCGATCTGCTTCGGCACCGGAAGCTGGCAGAGGATGCCGTTGACCTTCGGGTCCTTGTTGAGCTGATCGATCAGCTTCAGGAGATCAGCCTGGCTGGTGGAAGCGTCGAGCTTGTGCTCGAAGCTCGCCATGCCGCTGGCCTTGGTCTGCTCGCCCTTGTTGCGCACGTAGACCTTGCTGGCGGGGTCCTCGCCGACCAGCACCACGGCGAGGCCTGGAACGAAGCCGTGCTTCTCCTTCAGGCTCGCGACCTGGCGCGCGAGCTTGGCGCGCAGGCCTTCGGCGAACAGCTTGCCGTCGATGACTTTCGGATCGGCTGCCTTTGCTGCGGTTGTTCCGTCACTCATGGTCCTCAATCCTTCTTACCTGGTTGCAGCAGCAGCGCGTCCAGAGCTGCGCGCAAATTCTTCTCGTCGCCGCGAATCTCCACCAGCTTGCGCCGGTCGGTTGCGCCCGAGACGACGGAAATCGCCGATTTGGCGACACCGAGCGTCCTGGCGAGCAGGGCAATCACAGCGGCATTGGCCTTGCCGTCTTCGGGTGGCGCGCTGACCGAGAGCTTCAGGGCCCAACCGGTCCCATCGGGGCCGTCCGGATCGGGGAATCCAGCCGGCGATGCCCTCGCGTCGCGCCTTCGGCTGCACTTTGAGGCGCAGCCGGATCGCGTCATCCATCGTCAATAGCCGAGCAGCAGCTCGGGCAGGAGGCGCTGGATGAAACCGAGCAGAAGAATGAGCACGACCGGAGAAAGATCGATGCCGCCGAGATTCGGCATGATCCGGCGGATCGGCCGCAGCACCGGCTCGGTGATCTTGTAGGCGACGTCCGCCACCATGTAGACGAAGCGGTTGCGGGTATTGACCACGTTGAAGGCGATCAACCAGCTCATGATCACCTGGACGATCAGGATGAAGATGAAGATGTTGATGATCGAATTAATGAGCCAGATCAGAGCATCCATAGTGGCTTCCGCACCCTTTCGATCCGGGACGATTTAAAGTTGGCCGGACCCTAGCCAAGGCCGGGGCCGGGTGCAAGGTCGCCCCAAGGGCGCTGGGGTCGCACCGGGCATTTCGGGGTTTTGTTTTCTTGAACAAGACCTTAGACGCTGCTTGACAGGCCGCACCCCGGGCAACCATATTCCGCCCCGTTCCGCGCAGGCCCGAAGCCCGTGCCGGATCTCCCGCCGGGTGGGCCCGTAGCTCAGTTGGGAGAGCGTCTCGTTCGCAATGAGAAGGTCGTCAGTTCGATTCTGATCGGGTCCACCAATCTCCCCGCGCCTGGCCGTCAAAACCCCGCTTCCGGCACCCGCGCCGCGACACCCAGCAGCCGATCGCCGTCCGCGTGGCGCAGCGGGCAGAGCAGCGATTCGAAGCTGAACCAGTCGGAATATTCGCATCTCATCCGCCCAATGCTGCGGTAGGGCCGCGCCTGCTCGGTCACGAAATCGAAGTAGCCGGCGAAGGCGCGCGCCAGCGGTGCACCGGAATCGCGCAACCAGACATGGCCGCGGCGGCGCCGGAACAGCTGCTCGAACACCGCGCCGGCAAGCCTGAGCCGGAACCCGCCCGCCACCGGTTCGACCAGGAAGAGATTGGCCGCAAGCTGGCGATGCTCGACCACGTCGAAATCGTTCCGGTGGGGCTGAGGCCCACCCGCCGCGACGCCCCGCCACCAGGACCACAGCGCCTGCACCTCCGGCGTGTCCGGCACGGCTTCCTCGAGGGTCAGCACGCTGCGGCCGGACTGCGCGACATAGGCCGCCACCCGGGGATCGACCGGTGCGCGGGGAGAGGTGGCGGCGAAATGAGGCTCTGGGTTGAGATTCGGCACGAAGTCGGCGCTCCCGGGCTGGTCCAGCGATCCTAGCCTGACAAGCCGATTCGCCCGCAGAGATCTATGCGTCCGCGCGGGAAAGCCAGTATATTCCTAGCCAGGTTGGCGCGAAGAACGCGCGCGCACTGAAAGATTGCGCCGGCCGGGCCGCAGCGCGACAAATCCGGTGATGCCGCAGGATTCATCCCAGCCCTCGCCAGGACCGACCCGTGAGCCGCAAGCGGCGCTGCCGGACCGTCGGTTCCGGCTGACCCGCAGCTTCGCCGTGGTCGCCGGCCTGGTGATGGTGGCAGCCTCGGCGCTGCTCTCGGCCTTCCACTGGCATTGGTCGCTGGGCGAGCTCGAGAAGATGGCCGAGCAGAACAATGTCAATGTCGCGCAAGTGCTCTCCAACGTGTTGTGGAGCCGCGACGCGGCACTGATGGAAGCGCTGGCCGCCGCCGACCGCGCGACCCTGAAAGACCGCCCCGAGGTCGCGCAGCTGCGCGGCGAGATCATGAGCTTCATCGAGGATGCGCCGATCGCGCGGGTGAAGATCTTCGACCGGGACGGCGACATCATCTTCTCGACCGATCCCAGCCAGATCGGCTGGAACGTGCGCGACCGTCCGGGCTTTGCCACCGCGATCACCGGCGTGGTCAAGAACGAGCTGGCGCGCAAGAATACCTTCAGCCTGACCGAATCGGTGACGGTCGATCGCGACCTGATGTCGAGCTACATCCCGATCTACCGCAACGGGCCGGGCAGCGAGATCGTCGGCGTGTTCGAGGTCTATGACGACGTCACCATCTTCCTGCGCGACATCAACCGCGGCATCGCGCTGCAGGTGGCAATCGTCCTCTCGATCACGCTCGGCGTCTATCTGGTGCTAATCTGGTTCGTACGGCGCGGCGACCAGCTGCTGCGCGCGGAGCACGCGCGCTCGCTCGAGCTGGTGCAAACCGTGGCGCGCGCCGAGGCCGCCAGCAAGGCGAAGTCGCAGTTCCTCGCCAACATGAGCCATGAGCTCCGCACTCCCTTGAACTCCGTGATCGGCTTCGCCGAGATCCTGAGCTCGGAGGGCTTCGGGCCCTTGGGGGACAAGCGCTATCTCTCCTATGCCAAGGAGATCGGCGACGGCGGGCGGAACCTCCTCACCATCATCAACAACACGCTCGACCTTTCGAAGATCGAGCTCGGCACCGCCGACGTGACCCTACGGCCCGTGGATCCCGTGGCGGCGGTGCGCGGCGCGGTGGCCCAGCTCGACCGCGAGATCCAGGATTCGCAGGTCGGGGTCTCGATCGAGATCGATCCCCGACCTGCGTCGATGCAGAGCGACGAGGCCAAGCTGAAGCAGATCCTGCTCAACGTGATCTCGAACGGCTTGAAGTTCACGCCTGCGGGCGGAAGGGTCACCATCCGGGTCAACGGCAGCAGCGACGGCGGCATGGTGAGGTTCGAGGTCAGCGATACCGGGATCGGCATCGCACCCGACGACGTGCCGATCGCGCTGGCGCCGTTCGGCCAGGTGGATTCCGCGCTCAACCGCCGCTATCAGGGCGCGGGCCTGGGCCTGCCGCTGGCCAAGGGCCTGGCCGAGCTGCTGGGTGGCAGGCTCGAGATCGCCGGCGCGCCGGGATCCGGCACCACCGTCGCGATCACGCTGCCGGCGCAGCGCTAGCTCAACCCTCTCCGGTCAGGGTCCGCGTGTTCGCTTCGGCCAGCGCGATCGCCTCACCGAGCAGCTGCAGGATGCGGATGTTGTTGTCCAGCACCTGGCGCGCTTCCTTGCGCGGGTCGCCGGCGTGTTTCTGCATGCGGGCGATGATGTCGGCGCGGATCAGCCCCAACACCTTCTCCGTCGTGTAGCCGTTCGGGTTGGCTTCGGAGACCAAGAGTTTCGTCATGATCATCCCTCCTGGGGAAAATCGGGCAAGAGATCCATCGATAATCCAGCCTCGCGCGCCCGCATTAAAGCGCGGTTAACGTGTGATTCCGATCACGACCCGATCGATCCCGGCTCGTCGCACGGAATCCCCCATTGTATACCTCGCGCCTCGTTGGGGGACGGTTCATGTGGGAAAGGACTCTGCCATGCTCAGTCGCCGCCTGTTGAAAATCGCGGTCGTCTATTGGGTGCTCGGCGTCAGCTGGGGCATCTTCATGGGCGCCACCGAGAACTTCACCGACGTTCCGGTGCACGCGCATCTCAACCTGCTCGGCTGGGTCAGCCTCGGGCTCTGCGGCCTGATCTACGCGAAGGCACCGCATCTCGAGAAGAGCTTCCTCGCCAAGGCGCATTTCTGGCTGCACAACCTCGGCCTCCCGCCCCTCATGGCCGCGGTCTGGCTGATCGTCAACGGCCATCCGCAAATCGGCGGGCCGATCGCCGGCATCGTCTCGGTGGTGATGGGCCTCGGCGTGCTGAGCTTCGCCGCCAATCTCTGGCTGAAGGGCTTCCCGCTGCCCGCGGGCGAAACCGAGGCGTCGACCATGCGGCCGCAGACGCGCGGCGCCTGATGCCCGGGTCAGTCCCCGGATCAAGTCCGGGGACGGGCATGACGACTCAATGCGCTTCGCCTTCGATGCACTCCATGTCGGCGTCGCTGAAGCCGAAGTGGTGGCCGATCTCATGGATGAGGACGTGGCGGACCAGCTCTTCGAAGTCCATCGCGTCCTCCGCCCACCAGTCGAGTAGGGCGCGGCGGTAGAGAAACACCATGTCGAGATGCTGGGTCACGTCGGCGACGCCGCGGGTGGGCAGCGGCGCGCCACGATAGAGACCGGCCAGCTCGAACGGCGATTCGATCTCCATTTCGGCGAGCGTCGCGTCGTCGGCGAAATCCAGCACCCGGATCGCGAGACCCTGGCAGCGCGCGGTGAAGATCGCCGGCAGCGCGGCGAAGACGCGGTGCGCCATCTCCTCGATTTCGTCGAGACTCGGCGGCGGGCCGAACCTGCGCAGACCGGAACTCGTCACGCTATTTGTGGTGCGCGGTCTTGAGGAATCCCCGCAGCCGGTCCGACTTCGGATTGGCGAAGACTTCCTTCGGATCGCCCTCTTCCTCGATGCGGCCCTGGTGCAGGAAGATCACGTTGTTGGCGACCTCGCGCGCGAAGCCCATCTCGTGGGTCACGACCAGCATGGTGCGGCCTTCCTCGGCGAGCTGGCGCATGACGCGCAGCACCTCGCCGACCAGCTCCGGGTCGAGCGCCGAAGTGGGCTCGTCGAACAGCATAACCTTCGGCTCCATGGCCAGGGCGCGGGCAATCGCCGCGCGCTGCTGCTGGCCGCCGGAGAGATGGCTCGGATAGTGGTTGCGCTTGTCGGCGATGCCGACCTTGGCGAGGAGCTTCTCGGCGCGCTCGATCGCGTCTTTCTTCGGCAGCTTCAGGACATGGATCGGCGCCTCGATCACGTTCTCGAGGATGGTCATGTGGGACCAGAGGTTGAAGCTCTGGAACACCATGCCGAGGCTCGAGCGGATCCGGTCCACCTGCTTGGAGCTTTCCGGCACGGCGTGGCCGCCCTTGGTCGGCTTCATGCGGATGAGCTCGCCGTTGACGATGACCTTGCCGGAATCCGGCGTCTCCAGCAGGTTGATGCAGCGGAGCAAGGTGCTCTTGCCGGAACCCGACGAGCCGATCATCGCAATCACGTCGCCGACATGCGCGGTGACCGAGACGCCCTTCAGGACTTCGAGATCCCCGAATCGCTTGTGCAGGTCCTCGACGACCAGCGCGGTCTCCGCCATCGGCTTCCTCTCTTCAGATTACCGCGTTTGCCGCGGTAAAGCGGGCCTTGGGCCCGTCGCCTTCCCCTTGGGGTCTTGCCCCTCGGGTTATTCTATGGGGCCTCCCTCCGGCCTTGCCAAGCTAAAATCGCACCCGGCGCGGCGGTGACGCGCGCCCAGGCCGAAGCGGGCCGTCAGGTTCTTGCTCTGTCCTTGGCGCTCGGTGCGTTCTATCCTGCATCGGGGCGGGAGGCATTCGGCATGAGAGGATGCGGATGTCCCCCCAGAGTCTTGAAGGCACACTCGCCGGCGCGACGCGCGCGGCTCAACCGGCATTGGATCTCGTGGCGGCCGTGGACGGCGCGCCGCTGCGCGACGCGCCCTTCGATCACATCGCCCTGCAGGAGGTCTTTCCCGCCGCCTTCTATGGCGCGATGCTGGACTCCTTTCCCGACCCGGCGGCCTTTCATCCGCTGCATCACCACGACGCCTTGCGACCGGACGGCAGCAGCACACGGCAGCGGCTCTATCTCTATCCCGAGAGCCTGTGGCGCCTCACCGCGACGCAGCGCCGGATCTGGCGCAGGGTCGCCGCGGCGCTCTGCGCGCCGGGATTGGAACAGGCCTTCAAGCGGAAGTTCTGCGCGGCGCTGGAGGAGCGATTCCAGAAGCAAGCCGAGCAGATCCAGCTCTATCCGGTGCCGATCCTGGTGCGCGATCTGCCGGGCTATAGGATCGGCATTCATGCGGATGCATTAACCAAAGCGATCACAGTGCAGTTCTATCTGCCGCAAGATGCAGCGCAGCGGCATCTCGGCACGGTGTTTCACACCAGCCGCGACCAGGACGGCACCGACATGCCGATCACGATGCCGTTCCTTCCGGCATGCGGCTATGCCTTCGCCGTGCGGCGCAAGGAGAGCTGGCACAGCGTGCCGGCGACCACGGCGGCCGACGGCGAGCGCCGCTCGATCATGCTCACCTATTATGTGGATCAGGCGCCGCGGCTGAAGCTGCGCCGCCGGCTGCAGCGCCTGGGAATCCTGATCGGCCGTAATCCCAGATATTGAGACGCATTGTCGTCGCGTCGCGCGTTGACTAAATCCGCGGTTGCATTACGGTGCGGCGACCAGGGCAAGGATCGGGTGGGAAGCGGGGAATGCGGGGCGTGGTATTGGCGGCGGCGCTGCTGGCGCTGTCGGGCGGTGCGGCCGAGGCGGCCGAGGGTAAGAAGATCGATTGCGCCGACACCGACATGGCGCTGAATGCGCCGGATTTCGAGATCACCTGCGAGGATTACAGCAACAGCACCGCGCTCTCGAGCGCCGGAAAGCTCGGCGTCGAGTATCTGAAGGCGGTCTCGGAAAAGCGGGAACAGTTCATCGGCGTCGTGGATCGCCGGGCCATCGGCAATATCTACCTGCTCCGGAAAGGCCTCGAAGAGGACGTCCGCGGCAATTTCCCCAGCGAAGAACTGGCGGAGTGGCATGCCAGCGGCGAGCCCGTCGCCGGTTTCGAATATGCGGAATACATCAACCGGCGCAGCGGCTCCAGCGAGGAGGAATGCATCGCCTTCCGCCGCCAGATGACGCGCCGCAACGGCGGCGGCGGAGATGCCGGCTTCGGCCGCATCGTGATCGGGATCGGCTGCACCACCGGCGACCGGGCCGGGCTGATCGAGACCCTGAAGCAGCTCGAAGCACCCGGCGACTGAGACAAGATGGGAATGAATGGAATGCGCGTGATGAAGATCGTCGCGGCCGCTTTGGCCTTTACCGCCTTGAGCGCCACGGCGGCATTCGCCGAGGGCAAGGAGGTCGACTGCAGCCAGACCGCCTTGAAGTTCGACGCGCCCGGCTTCGAGGTCAGCTGCAAGGACTACAGCCGCTCCGCGGTCAGCACCGGCCAGTCGGTGGCGGCCTCCAACTCCTACAGCCTCTATGCGTATTCCGAGAAGGACGTGACGTTCCTGGATGCGTTCAGCGACTACATCGTGGGCGCCACCGTCTATTACACCCGGCGCTCCATGGAAGCGGATCTCGAGAGCAACTACACCGCCAAGTTCTCCGATTGGGCGACCGAGGAAGATGTCGGCGACTACGAGATCCGCAAAGTGACCGTGACCTTCAGCGACGGAGAGCCGATGGCATGCGTCGGCTTCCGCAAGCTGGGGATGCGACGCTGGGAAGGAATCAACGGCCTGACGGTCGGCCTTTCCTGCTCCGACGACGGCACGGAGAAGGCGTTCGAAACCGTGAAGATCTTCATCTCCCAGGACTGAGGCGACACCGCTTCCGCGCCAAGCGCGCGCCATCCCGCCGCCTTTACCCCTGCGGGCCGGGCGCGTAGCATGGCCTGATGGCCGATATCGAGAATCAACGGGCAATCCTGGATCGCCGGACCCTGGCGGGCGAGCTGACCGCGCTGGCCGATGCCAGCGCCGATCCGGCGAGCGCCACCGCTGAGATCCAGGTCGTCCTGCGCCGGCATCTGGCCGAAGGCCGGGCAGAGATCAAGCGGCGCTTCGACGCCAACCCGCGCGGCGCCGGCGCGGGACTTGCCTGTGCTCATGAGATGAGCTTCCTGATCGACCAGCTGATCCGCTGCCTGTTCGACTACGCGATCGAGCGCGCCTATCCGCTGCCCAACCCGACCAGCGCCGAGAAACTCTCCCTGGCGGCGGTCGGCGGCTACGGCCGCGGCGAGCTGGCGCCGCATTCCGACATCGATCTCCTGTTCCTGCTGCCCTACAAGCTCACCCCGCACAGCGAGCAGGTGGTGGAGTTCATCCTCTATCGGCTCTGGGACCTCGGCCTCAAGGTCGGGCACGCGGCGCGCACGGTGCAGGAATGCATCCGTCAGGCCCAGGGCGACCTCACCATCCGCACCAATCTGCTGGAGTCGCGCTACCTCTGGGGCGAGCAGCCGCTCTACGAGCAGTTCCGCACCCGCTATGAGAAGGAGATTCTCAAAGGCAAGGGCGAGGCCTTCCTCAAGGACAAGCTGGCCGAGCGGCAGGCACGGCACAAGCGCGCGGGCGATTCGCGCTACGCGCTGGAGCCCAACATCAAGGAAGGCAAGGGCGGGTTGCGCGACCTCCAGACCCTGCTCTGGATCGCGCGTTTCATGTACCGGGTGCGCGACTTCGTCGACCTGGTGGACCAGGACCTGCTGACCGCCAACGAGGTGCTGGCTTATGAGAAGGCCTTCAACTTCCTCTGGACTCTCCGCTGCCATCTCCACTACCTGACCGGCCGCGCCGAGGAGCGCCTGACCTTCGACCAGCAGTCGGAGATGGCGCGGCGCCTGGGCTATACCGATCACGCCGGCTCGAAGGGCGTCGAGCGGCTGATGAAGCACTATTTCCTGGTGGCGAAATCGGTCGGCGGCCTCACCCGCTATTTCCTGGCGGCGGTGGAATCGAAGCAGCTGCACCGGCCGCTGTTCAAGATGCCCAAGCTCAGCCTGCTGAAGAGCGACGTCGAGGGCTTCCGCAACGAAGGCGGCCAGCTGCACGTGGCCGGCGCCAACTGGTTCCAGAAACATCCGATCGATCTCCTGCGCATCTTCGCCGTCGCCCAGCGCCACGAGATGGGGATCCATCCGGTCGCGATGACCTGGCTCACGCAGTCGGCGCGGCACATCGATGCGATGCGCACCGACCCGGCGGCGAACCAGATCTTCATCGACATCCTGACCGGCGCCAACGACCCGGAGCTCACCTTGCGCCGGATGAACGAGGTCGGCGTGCTCGGCCGCTTCATCCCGGATTTCGGCCGGGTCGTGGCGCAGATGCAATTCGACATGTATCACCACTACACGGTCGATGAGCACAGCCTGAAGGCGATCGGCATCCTCTGGCAGATCGAGCGCGGCGACATCAAGGAGGAAGCGCCGGTCGCCAGCGAGGTGGTGCACCAGGTGGTCTCGCGCCGCGTGCTCTATGTCGCGGTGCTGCTGCACGACATCGCCAAGGGCCGCGGCGGCGATCATTCCGAGCTCGGCGCCGATATCGCCGACCGGCTGGCGCCGCGGCTGGGGCTCACGGCCGAAGAGACCGAGACGGTTGCCTGGCTCGTCCGCTTTCACTTGATCATGAGCAACACCGCCTTCCGCCGCGACATCGAGGACCCGAAGACCATCGCCGACTTCACCGAGGCGGTGCAATCGATGGAGCGGCTGCGCCTGCTGCTGGTGTTGACCGTGGCCGATATCCGCGCGGTCGGCCCCAAGGTCTGGAACGGCTGGAAGGCGCAGCTGCTGCGGGTGCTCTACCAGCGCGCCGAGGAGAAGCTCTCCGGCGGCCTGATCACCGAGGGCCGCGAGGCGCGCGTGGCCGAGACCTTAAAGCAGCTGCGTGCCGAGCTCGCCGACTGGAGCGATGCCGATTTCGAGGCGCATGCCGCCCGCGGCCCCGCCTCCTATTGGCTGGGCTTCCCGCTGCCGAGCCTGGTGCGCCAGGCGCGGCTGATCCGCGAGGCCGAGCTCGACAAGCGCCCGCTCTCGATCGACTACGCGGTCGACACCTGGCGGGCCATGACCGAGGTCACGATCTATGTCGCGGATTGGCGCGGGCTCGTCTCACAACTCGCCGGTGCGCTGGCATTGTCCGGTGCCAGCATCGTCGATGCGCGGATCTTCACCTTGAAGAACGGCATGGCGCTCGATTCCTTCACCGTGCAGGATTCCAGCGGCGGCCCGTTCGAAAGCCCGGCCAAGCTGGCGCGGCTTGCCGCCACCATGGAACGGGTGCTCGAGAACCCGACCAAGACGCTCGGCGAATTGAAGCGGATCGCGCCGGCCAATCCCGCGGTCCGGAGCTTCCCGGTGGTCCCGCGCGTCCTCATCGACAACAAGGCCAGCGCCACCCATACGCTGGTCGAGATCACCGGCCGCGACCGCCGCGGGTTGATGCATTTCCTGACCCGGGCGCTCACCGCGCAGAACCTGCAGATCTCCACCGCGAAGATCTCGACCTTCGGCCACCGCGTGGTCGACGTCTTCTATGTGAAGGACCAGTTCGGCCTCAAGGTCGAGAGCGAAGGCCGGTTGAAGGCGATTCGCGATTCGCTGATGCAGGTGCTGCAGGAACGCGAGGCGGATTTCGCACCGGCGAAAGACGCGAAGACGGTCACCGCGGCGCAGTAGCGCGCTATTCGTTCCGAAGATACGGCGCCGCCTTCGCACCCAACGCGCGCCAGGATGAGGCGAAGCCGATCAGCAAAGCCAGACTGAGGCTCAAGCCCACCGCGCCGAAGGCGGCGGCGGGGGAGAAGACGAAAGGCGTGTCCATCACCCGGGTCAGGAAGAACCAGGCGCCGACGCTGCCGACGACGAGCGCGATCGCGGCGGCGGAGAGCGCCAGCAAGGCAAATTCCCAAAGGAAGCTCATGGCGATGTCGCGGCGCCTTCCGCCCAGCATCTTCAGCAGCACCGATTCATAGATCCGCCGCTGCTGTCCCGCCGCCATGGCGCCGGCCAGGACCAGGACGCCGGCGACCAGGGCCACGCCCGCCGCCACGCGGACCGCGGCGCCGACCGAGCGCAGGATCTCGGCGGCCGAGGCGATCGCATCGCGCACCCGCACCGCGGAGACGTTGGGAAACTGCTTCGAGAGCAGCGCGATCAGGTTGCCTTCCTCGTCGGGCGCGACATGCAGGGTTGCGATATGAGTCTGCGGTGCTCCGGACATCATGCCGGGCGAGAACACCATGACGAAGTTGATCGAGAGACTGGACCAGTCGATCTCGCGCAGGTTCTTGATCGTGCCGGTGATCTCGCGGCCGAGCACGTTGACGGTGATGCTGTCGCCGAGCTTCAGGTTGAAGGCA
>JAYSFH010000010.1:0-2040 GCA_041913405.1 Dongia sp.
GGCGCAATTCACTGACCAGGCTCGGCGCGAAAGACCGCAACCGCTCGTCCACCGCCGCGAGCGCTTCCCCGTGAGGTATTGGAGCAACCAGCCGCACCAGAGCTTGATCCTTGCGATTGGTCTTCAGCGCATCGACCACCATCTGCAGCCGTGCCCTTCCTTCGTCTGCTTCGACGTGGCCGCGACCCTGGAACCAGTAATAGACCAGCTGACGGTCGGTTCCCCGCCGAATGATGAGCCGGTTGACGGTGGCTTGTTCGCCGCTCTCCAGGTCGAGGGGGATCTCGGTCTGGTCCAGCCGCTCGATTTCCCAGCCGCCGCCCGGGATGCAGATGAGCGGGGAATGGTAGCCGGTGCCGCTGGAGTAATAGGCGATCCAAAGGTCGACCGTCTCTGCGGTGCTGTTGTGATAGCTGAGGCTCAGATAATCGGTCGGCTTCAGAACCTCGATCGAGCGGGCATCGACCGGGGCTTCGAACCCGACCCATTGCGCGAACTTGCGCGGAAAGCTGTCGAATGTCGCGCGCGATGCCGGCCCTGCACGTTCGACCAGGTCGATGCGGTTCTGAACCCACATGCCCGCCATCACGGTGACAAACAACAGGCCGCCGATCGCCAGAAGCTGCGGCACCGCCGGCGACAGGCCGGGCAGCGCGAGCTTCGGCAGTTCGAGATCCAGGCGCCTCACCAGCGAACGCCCCCGCCCGTCGAGCAGGGCGATCGCCTTCATCTCGATCGCGAGCAGTGCCAGGCACAGGCAGAACACCGCCCAGCCCTCGAAATAATGGAAGAACCCCTCCGCCGCGGCGAGGCCGAAGCGGTCGGCCAGCATGCCGGTGACGGCAATGCGCAGCGAGTTCATCGCCACGGTGATCGGCAGCGAAGACAGAAAGACCAGGACCCGCAGGATCCAGTGGGCATCGAACAGATAGGCGCACAGGAAGCCGAAGGTCGCCAGCGGGAACAGATATCGCAAACCGCTGCAGGCCTCGGCGACCTGCAGCTGGATCAGCCCCATGTCGATGATGTTGCCTTCGCGAAAGACCGGAATGCCGACAAGATTGATGATGGCGACGCCGCCTTCCGAGGAGAGCAACTGCAGCCGCCAGGTGAGATCGAACTGCGCGGCATCGCTCAGCGGCAATGCGAAAACCAGAAAGAACAGGCCCGGCCAGATATCCCGCGCCCGCCGCAACCCGACGAGCGCAATCACCAGCCCGGCACAGGCGACGACGAGGCCGATATTGCTGAAGGCGCTCAGCCCCGCGGCCCTGCCCATGAGCCGGACCAGCAGCGCGAACGCCATGATCACGACCCCGATCCAGCTTGGCGCCACCGGTGCAACGGATCGCTGATTGTCGCGCCACAGCATCAACAGCGCGATGATCGGCACCATCGGACCGTAGTTGTATTCGGCGGATGTGAGCCACACGTCCACCAGATCCGCGATCGGCCGCCGGAACACGACGCCGATCGAGCCAAGCACGGCAGCGACCAGGAGCCACGGCAACGCCGGATGGTTCTGCGGCTTCAGAATGCGTTGAGCCAGCATCGGCAAGCCATCCGGGTGAGGGTCAAATCTTCGATAGGCCCGCAGCGGTCAAATACAGCGGCACTTGACCAGCGGATGACCCAAAATGCAAGGCCCCCAGGGATATACGGGGTGCCCGGCTTCCGCCCGTAATGGAGAGTCAGGCCGTGACCGAAACCCGCCGGCGGCGGAGCGCCAGGCCTGCGAAGCCGCCGATTCCGGTCAGGAACAGCAGCAGCGCCGGCGGAACCGGGGTCGTCGAGACCGCCAGCTTGATGCCGCCGTAATCGCCGGAGCAGCCGCAGATGCCGAAACCGATCTTCAGCAGATACTGCGTGCCCGCCACCAAGCCGGCGACGATCGAAGCGGATGGCGGCGTGGAATCGTATTCCTGCAGGGTGCAAAGCACGCTGGTGCCGCAGTTCGTGTACTTGGTGCCGGTATAAGTGAAGAGGCTCAGCGACAGCCACTCGAGCGGCTTGGCGCCCGCATCCGACACGGCCAGATCG
>JAYSFH010000010.1:2050-13418 GCA_041913405.1 Dongia sp.
AAGGGAATAAAGGTGTAGGCCTCGCCGTAGTGGCCGTTACTGGTATCGCCGAAATCCAGCACTTCGCTGAGATCGAAGTTGCCGTTCGGACCGGAGATGTCGCCGCTGCTGGTCGGCGTCAGAAACACTTCGGCGTTGCTGCCGCTGGTGCCGTAGGTGATGGTCACTGCCTTGGCGGGTATCGCGCCGAACGCGACCGCAGCGAAGAACAGCACCGAAATCAGAAAACGATTCATATATTCCTCTGATTCTTACCTACAGAACTCAAGCCAGAACCCAAGCCTCAGCCCCGCGTTCCGCTGTCTGCGGGATATTCCTGGAATTTCAGCCGAATGTTCCGTGTATTTTAAGAATTCCGCAAGTCCGACACATAGTTAACTTTGGTTTCGGATATCGCGGGAAGCGCCCTGCTGCGCAACGACCCACTCATTGCAAAAGTCCGGATTCGGCTCCCCGCTAATACTGGAGCAAATCCCTCGGTTTTGTGCAACTGCGAAAGCGCGAATTTTACGAAATTTTAAGCAACCAGTATACGATAGTGTGGTTGTCCCCGCGGTTACGGATTGGCGGACGCCAGGGCTGTGCCTAGAATTCCCAGCCAGCGCCGGTTTTGGGGGGCGGAAATCCGCTTATCAATCCCGGGCCGCTCCGCTAATGTGGGAACGATTTCGCGGTTGCAGCATAAACAGCAAGCTGGGTAAACCGAAACGGTCGGCGCCTGACGACCGAATGGAACCGTCCTGGGGCGCGTGAGTAACTTCCGGGACCCGAACCCGGCCAGACGGCTCCTGTTGCTATAGTGGGGACACGCTGATGGAACATATCGAAAAAGCCTTGGCCCGCGCCCGGGAGATGCGGTCGGGTCATCGCAGTTCCAGTGCGCCCAACGATTCCGCGCGGCGGCCGAACACGCAGGCTTCGGTGCACGGCGTCATGCCGGATTACACCGAGACGGCAGTCCTGCCGACGAATGCCCGCAAGACATCGGAGGAGCGACTGGTGGCCGACGATCTGCGCAACCCGGTGGCTGATGTCTATCGCGTTCTGCGCGCGCAGGTGTTGCAGCGCATGAAGAAGCTCGACATCAGCACGATCGCCGTCACCGGCGCCAGCCATGGCGACGGCGCCACCACGACGGCGGCCAATCTCGCGATCTCGATTGCGCTCGACGTGAACCAGACCGTGCTGCTGGTCGACCTCAACCTGCGCGAGCCCAGCATCCACCGCAAATTCGGCCTCTCGCCGGCCAAGGGCATCGAGAACTACCTGCACGGCGAATGCGACATCAAGGATTGCCTGGTCAATCCGGGCATGCGCCGCCTGGTCGTGCTGCCGGCCTGCGTCTCCAAGGGCGAGTCCGCGGAACTGATCAGCTCGCCGCGCATGGCGGCACTGGTGCGCGAATTGCGCAACCGCTATCACGACCGCATTATCATCTTCGATACCCCGCCGCTGCTGGAATCCGGCGAGACGCTGGGCTTCCTGCCCAATGTCGAAGGCGTGCTGTTCGTCGCGCGGAGCGGGCACACCACCAAGACCGAGGTCGACCGGGCCGCCGATCTCCTGCGCAACTACCAGGTGATCGGGACCCTGCTGAACGGATCGCGTTGACGTCCGAGTGCCGCGGATCGGCTTCGCCGCCGGTCCGACCCAAGTAAGCGTTGCATGGACAAGAGATGTACGAAGCCTTCTTCAATCTGAAGAACAAGCCGTTCAGTCTGCTGCCGGACCCGGAATTCCTGTTCCTGAGCAGCCGCCACGCGATCGGCCTCAGTCTGCTTGAGTACAGCCTGACCGGCCAGGCCGGGTTCTGCGTCATCACCGGCGAGATCGGCTCGGGCAAGACGACGCTGGTGCGCGCCTTCCTCGGCCGGATCGGCCGCGACTTCACCGTCGGCCTCATTTCCAACACCCATCACGCCTTGAAGGACATCGCCGCCTGGGCGATGACGTCGTTCGGCCAGAAGCCGGGCGGAACGCACCCGGCCGAGACCTACCAGGAGCTGATGGAATTCCTGATCGCCGAGTACGGCGCGGGACGGCAGTGCATCCTGATCGTCGACGAAGCGCAGAACCTGTCGATCGAGGTCCTGGAGGAGCTGCGGCTCCTGTCCAACATCAACTCCGGCAAGGATCTGCTGTTGCAGGTCGTGCTGGTCGGGCAGCCGGAGCTGCTCGAGAAGCTGCGCCGGCCAGAACTTTCGCAATTTGCGCAACGCATTGCGGTCTCGCATCATCTGACTCCGCTGCCCTATGCGGAGACGCGGCGCTACATCGAGCACCGGGTGAAGGTCGCCGGGTCCGACCGGCCGCTGTTCACCGAAATGGCGATGGGTGCCGTCCAGTATTTCTCAGGCGGGATTCCGCGCCTGATCAATTCGATCTGCGACATGGCGCTGGTCTACGGCTTTGCCGACGAGACGCCGGTGATCGGAGAGGATCTTGTCTTCCGCGTGGTCTCGGACCGCCAGCTGAGCGGCATCGCACCCTTCGCGCAGGCCGTGCCGGCGGACGACCCGACGGTTCGGGCCGAGATCATGAAGCTCGCCAACCTCGGCGCCGCCGCGGACGAGGCGAAGGCGCCCGCCGCACCGAAAGCCGAGCCGTTCGCGGCGCCCCCTGCGCGGGAGGAGCCCGACTTCGCCGCGACAACCCCGGACCCGGTCAACACCGCGCAGGCACGACGTGTGGCCGGCAAGGGCGCATCGGTCGTCGCGCACCAGATTCCCCGCACGGAAGCGGCCACCCAGCAGGTGCTGGTGAAAGAAACCCCTGTGCGTGAAGCACAGAGCAGCCCGGAACCTCTGCCGCGCGACCGCTCCATGCTGACCGTGTCGATGCGCGAAGCGCCTCTCAGGGAGGCACCGCTCCGGACGGCATCGCGCGCCAATCCATATTTCTTCCGCGAGGTCGAAGATGACGAGGAACTGCTGCTGACGCGCGAGATGAATGATTCTTTGCACAACGCACACAACCATGTTGCTCCGGCTTTGCGCGCGACGGCCTCGGCTTCCGCGCAAGATCGCGAAGAGCCCTATCTCGAAGTCCAGCGCGGCATGAGTTCCGCTCCGCTGCGCGCGGAACCTGCTCCGAATCAATCTCATGCGATGGAAGAAAGCGAGAAATCGGTCGTTGATCCAATGCCGTGGCCGTCGATCAACGAGCGACGGGTGGGCGCTCCGATTCCTGGAAAGGAACATGGAACCGGAACGCTGCCACGGCGTTCCTGGTGGCGTCGGAGTATCGGGCGCAATTCTTGAAACTCGGGTGAACTCGAACTGCGACAGGGATGCGGACCGCATTCCCGGCGCAAGGAATGAACGGAACATGGCAAAAATCGCTTCCTCCAAAGAACTGTGGACAGTCGGGGGTCTAAGAGAAGTTCCAGGGGACCACTGAGCAACGGGAGCCGTCTCGATGGAACTCAACAACCCCGCCGTTCATGCTGGCGATTTCGGCAGGACGACGGCAGGCGGCCGTGTCCGCGGTTTCTCACCGCAGAATGTCCGGCTTCTGGGCGTTGCTACCGATTTCTCGCTGTTCGTGATCACGATCGTCGCCGTGGCGCTGTGGATGGGCCAGGAGCCGACCGATCTCTATCGTGTTGCACAGATCTTCATCGGCGCCCTGTTGATGGCGTTGTTCGCCGGCGCGTGCCTGCTGGCGCGCCTGCATGAGCCGCGGGTCCTCGCGCGGACGCCGGCCGCGACCCATTTTCTAAAAGCTGTCGCTTGCTTCGGTGCGCCGCCGGCGCTCACCATGCTGGTTTGCGCACCCTTCGTCGGCCATGGCGACCCCAACGTCGATCGCCTTGCCACCTGGCTCGGCTACAGCGCGGTCGCGGCCGGCGCCCTTGCGGTCGTCTCGCGAACCGTCCTGTTCGGCGGGCTCGCCGGCGCCAGCAGGCGGCTGGTCGTGGCGCAAAGAGTTGCAGTGGTCGGTTCCGGCGAGACCGCCGGGCGCCTCATTCGCTGGCTGGAGGTCACCGAGCCGCGCTTGGTCGAAGTTATCGGCATCTTCGACGATCGGGGCCGGGACCGGCTCGCGGATTCCGATCTCGCGCCGCTGGTGCGCGGCAGTACGGCCGACCTCATCGAACTCTACAAGAGCGCGCCCTTCGACAAGATCGTGATCGCGTTGCCGCATTCGGCGGAAGAGCGCCTGCTGCACCTGCTGCGCAAGCTGCGCCAGCTGCCGGTCGATATCGCGCTGGCGCCGGATCTGATCGGCTTCCGCTCGGCCAACCAGGGTCAGTCGGAAATTGCCGGATTGAAGCTCTACAAGTTGACCGACCGCCCGATCCGGGAGTCGCAGCGCTTGCTGAAGGGGGCCATTGACCGGCTGCTCTCGGGACTTGCGCTGCTGTTCCTTTCACCGCTGCTGCTCCTGGTCGTCCTGGCGATCCGGCTCGACAGCCGCGGCCCGATCCTGTTCCGGCAGCCGCGCCAGGGCCTCGGCGACAGCCTGTTCCAGGTCTACAAGTTCCGCACCATGCACGCCGACCAAGGCGATACCCGCGGAGAGCAGCAGACCCAGCGCGACGATCCGCGCGTGACCCGGATCGGGGCCTGGCTGCGCCGCACCAGCATCGACGAGCTGCCGCAGCTCCTGAACGTGCTGCGCGGAGAAATGTCCCTGGTCGGCCCGCGCCCGCACACGCCGCATATGCTGATCGGCGACAAGCAGATATTCGACCTGGTGGACGAGTATAGCTTTCGGCACCGGGTGAAGCCCGGGATCACCGGCCTCGCGCAGGTCAACGGCTATCGCGGCGCCATCGACACGCCCGAGCACCTGCGGGCGCGCATCGACTACGACCTCTACTACATCGACCACTGGTCGCTGTGGCTGGACATCAAGATCCTGTTCCGGACGGCGGCGATCTGCTTCAAGGGCGTCAACGCGTATTAAGAACGCCCGCCCGGCGCGCCATTGCCTTTCAAATCAACGGCCTAGCCACCATAGTGTGTGCGGGCCGCCAAATTGCTCTCGAATTTGCGCCTGCACGCCGGGTAGATTGCGGGACGGCGACTCTCGCTTTTGGCGAGCGCCTATTGGATTGGCGCGGCCGCTGAGCCGGGATGAAGCAGGAGCGGGATTCGGATGCGAGTGTCCAGTCGTCTGGTGGCGTTGGGTGTCGCCATGTTCTTGCTCGCCGCCTGCGATTCTCCGCAGAAGAAAGAGGCCGACTACCTCGCCAGCGGCAAGGCGCTCTACGACAAGGGCGACCTGATCAAGGCCGAGATCGAGTTCAAGAACGCGTCGCAGATCAATCCCAACAATGTCGAGGCCCAGGTCTTCCTCGGGCGTATCGCCGAACAGCAGAACGACCTGCCGGCGGCGGCGAACGCGTATCGCAAGGCGGCAGCGAACGATCCCAAGAACTTCGAAGCCCAACTGAAGGCCGGTAAGCTCGCGCTGATTCTGGGCGACCCGGCGACGGCCAAGAGCTTCGCCGACACTGCGATCAGCATTTCCGGAAACAGCGCCGAGGCGCACAGCATCAAAGCAGCCGCGCTGCTGGTGCAGAACAAGGTCGCGGACGCCGAGAAGGAAGCAAAGCTCGCGCTTGACGCCGATCCCAAGAGCCTCGAGGCCATGGTTATCATGGCCGGTGTGCTGGTGCGCAACGGCAAGATCGATGAAAGCGTCGCGCTGATCGATCGCGGACTGAAGGTCGACGCGAAGAGTCGAGACCTCCTGCTGATCAAGCTGAAGCTGATGTTCGACCAGAAGCGCACCGACGAGGTAGAAAGCGTGCTGCGGCAGCTGGTGGCGCTGGACCCCAAGAATCCCGCCTACGTCACGGATCTGGCAAACCAGCTCGCACAGAACGGCCGCACCGACGAGGCCCAGGCGGAGTTCAAACGAGCCCTGGCCACGACCGGAAACTCGGATGAACTGGTGTCGGCGTACGCGGCGTTCCTGATGAAGAGCCGAAGCGTCGATGCGGCGATCACCGAAATCAAGGCGCTGATCGACAAGTCGACGACTGCGCCAAAATACATCTTCGTGCTGGAGCAGCTCTATCTCCGGGCCAATCGCCTGGATGAAGCCATCGCCCTGATGACGGACGTGAAGGAAAAGGGCGCGGTCGCGGGAGATCGCCTGCAGGCTGCCGTCGAGCTGGCCCGGATCGCGATGCTCCGCAACCAGCGCGACTCTGCCGAGCAGCAGGTCGCCGATATCCTGAAACAGGATCCCGCGAACGACGGAGCGCTCCTCCTCGAAGCCGTCATGAATCTCAGTGACGGCAAGTTCGACAGTGCGATCACCAACGCCCGGACGGTGCTGAACTCCAACGTCAATTCGATTGGCGGCCTCACTGTCCTGGCCCGCGCCTATGCCGGGCGGGGCGACAACGAGCTTTCGATCTCTACGTTGCGGCGCCTGCTGCAGATCGCCCCTTCCGAAGTCGATGCGCGGCTGCTGCTGGCGAACATGCTGGTGGAAAAATCCCCCGACGAAGCCGTCGAGCAGGTCGATGCGGTGATTGCCTTGCGCCCGGATGCGCCGGAGCTGCGCATGCAGAAGGCGGATTTCCTCCTCCGCAGCGGCAAGGCGGACAAGGCCGAGCTGCTTGCCCAGGACATGCTCAAGGACCCGGGATCGGCGCCCACCGCGCACCGGCTGCTGGGTGCGATTGCCCATGCAAGGAAGGACTACAAGACGGCGATCACGGAGCTGCTTGCCGCCGACCAGGGCGGGGAACCGTTCCGTACGACGGGTCGCCTGCTGGTCGACTCCTATCTGAGGACTGACCAGAGGGAAGCGGCCGAGAAGCTCCTACAGGACAAGGCCGCCGCGAAGCCCGACGACGCCACTCCGTTGATCCTGCTGGCCGCGCTTCGCGCCAACGCCTCAAAGCCCGAGGAGGCGGAGCAGTTTCTCCGCAAGGCGATCGAGCGGCAGCCGAAGAGCAGCGAGCCCTATCTCAACTTGGCGCGGCTCCTGACCAACGAAAAGCGAAACCGCGATGCTGCGGACCTGCTGAAGACGGCGCAGGCCGCGCTGCCCAACGACCGAGAAGTCGCGATCTTCGCCGCGACGGCGCTCGATGTGTCCGGCGATTTTGCAGCCGCACGCGACGGCTATGAGAGCGTGCTCCGGCGTTGGCCTGCAGACCCTATTGCGTCCAACAATCTTGCCGCTTTGATTGCCGATGCCTGGCCGAAGGATGATGCGCTGCTCTCGCGGGCCCGCCAGCTCGCCGAGCGGTTCCGTGGCTCCGACAACCCCGTGCTGCTGGACACGCTCGGCTGGGTCCTGCTGCGCCAGGGCAATTTCGACGACGCTACGATCCTGCTTCAGCGCTCGGCCTCGATGGCCAAGGACAACCAGCAGATTCAGTATCACTACGCGATGGCGCTGAAGGAGAAGGGCCTGACCGACAAGGCGAAAGACGCGTTCGCCAAGGCGCTGGTCGGGACGCCCGACTACCGCGGCATCGATGACGCACGGCAGCAAGCATCCACGCTGAAGTGAGAATGCCAGCGCCTGGGTTGCGTTGAGAGCCTAGATGTTCATGCGCTGCCTGAAGGCAGCCATCAATACGTCCAGTGGCATAACATAGGCATCGACCGCCGCAAGTCCGGCGGCTGCCGCTGCGACGACCACGAGAGCGACCGCGACGTAACTGGTCCGTCGCATGACCCGCTCGCGCTGCGTCAGGATGTACGGCACGGTCGCAAGAGGTGCCTCGTCAAAGGCGAGGAACAGCCCTCGGGGCTCGTAGACCTTGGAATCCAGCAGCTCGATGGCGACCATCAGGCCGACCGCGAGCATGCATGACAGCACGGCGCCAGCCAGCAGCAGCAGCTTCCGGTTCGGCTTGACCGGAGTCTCGGGCAGTTCGGGCGCCTGGATCACCGAGAAGGTTTCGCTCTTGCTCTGCTGCTCCATCGTCTCCGCCACCTGGGCATCCGCCTGCTTGTCGCGGAAATCCTGATAGCGCTTCACCGCCGCATCATACTGCTGCTGCAAGGCGACATACTCACCCTGCAGAACCGGAGTCTGGAGAACGCGCTGCTGCAGCTCATCAAGCTTCTGCTGGAGCTCCCCGGTTTGGGTCTGCAGGCCCTGAATCTGGGCATTCACGTCGCCCAGCTGGTTCTGCATCTGAATGTACATCGGATTGTCAGGCGGACCTTTCGGGACGCTGATCAGGCTCTGGCCCGGGGCCTTGTCGAGATTGGCAGCGAGCTCTGCGATCTGCTTGCGCAGCCGCTGCACGTCGGGGTGCTTCTCACCGTACCGCTGCAGGGAGTCGGCGAGCTTGGCCTGGAGCGCGGAAAGCTCGGCCTGTCCCGACGGCATCGCGTCGGTCGTGCCCACCTCCGCCTTGAGGCTGTCGATTTGCTTCTGCAGATGAACGACATCCGGATGCTTCGGGCCGTATTTGGCCGAGAGATCGATGTATTGAAGCTGAAGCGCCATGAGCTGGGCCTGCGGCGTTGCCGGCCGGCCTTGCGACGTCATCGGCAGATAGGGGCTGATTTCACCCAGCTGGCCCTGAAGAAACGCCTTCTTCTCCTGGAGCGCACTGTTATCGCGCCGATTCTGCATCAGCTGCTCTTGCACCTGACCCAGAATCTGCATGTTCACCTGAAGCTGCTCGGGAAGATTGCCGGCATTCTTCGAGCGGAATTCGGTCATCCGCTTTTCTAGATCGGTGACGTCTGCGTAGAGCTGCTGCGACTGCTGGGCCAGGAACTCCGTAGTTCCGGCGGCCTTCTCCTGGCGGGACTGAACGTTCTCCGCGAGGTAGAGATCGGCGATCCGGCTGGCCACCTGCTGGGCAACCTTCGGATTTGGGCTCTCATACGAGACGGTGAAGGCGATCGTCGCCTTCGGTCGGTTGCTTGAGGTCTTCTGCTGACCCGAAAAATCCGCGCTGATGACATCCAGCGTGATCTTGCTGCGCAGCGCCCCAACCAGCACCGAGCGCGGCTGGGTCGCAAGCTGATCCTGATAGAGACCGAAACGGTCGATGATGTCGCTCAGGTTCTGGGTCGTCATCACCCGCTGCTGGATCACCTGCAGTCGGTCATCGGCATAGGTCGAAACCGTCGTCTTCACCAGATCGCTCGGAACGTCAGGTTCCTCGATCAGGATCGTCGCAACCGATTCATAGGTCGGCGGGTAAAGCAGCGCCCCGGCGATCGATCCGCAGATGCCGACGAACGCCACCGCCATGCCGATCCATTTGCGGCGACGGATCATTCCCAATACATCGATCGAGAAAAGCTCAGCGCTGTGGCTGCCGCCGAGGGGATTGGTCGAGACAGATGCCATCTTTAGAGGCCGCTCCAGGTCAGGTCGGGCAATGCGTAGCTGAAAGACAGAAACGCGGCATTGTCCATTGCGGATCCAGTGCTCTGGCTGTCGAACACTTTGTAACGAAACTGATAGGTCACAGCCACACTCAGATCTTCGGTGAGGTTGTAGGAAAGGGTGGGCTTCAACGCGTAGTACCGGGACAGCCCCTCGTCAGATTCGGAGCCACCGTTGCCACCGCCGAAATAATCCTGATTGTCCACATAGTTCGCATCGAGATTGAGCCGAGTTACGTCATTGAGCTTGTAGGTAACCCGCAGAGTGCCGCGGGTACGAACCACCTGATTGCCATCGCCTGACGGTTCGCTGTCATGGCTGATAATCAGCTTGAGCTTGGTCTGGTCGTTGAGATCGTAGCCCATGTCGAAATTCACGCGAAAACCGACATCGCCTCCCGACTGCCCATCGATGGTGCGGTAGTCCACGCCGCCCAGAGCGAGCAAGGAGAATCGCTCGGTCGGCTTGTATTTGTAACCGGCAAGCGCGCCATAGGAATTCGAGACGGTCTCCTGCTCATCAAGCGAATGGTAGCGGGTGAAGCGAACGCTTCCCAGGACACTCGCAAGCTCGCTGACTTGCCGCTCGTACCACATCGTTCCGCCGTAGTAGCGATAGTCGGTCTTCTGGTTGCTGTCGTAGAACTTCTGCTCGTAGTTGCCGATCAGGCTGATCTTGTCGATCGGCGAGAGTTGGTAGATCACGCTCGGGCTCGCGTCCCATTTGATGAACCGAACGGTGTCGTTCAGGAAGCGACCGGAGATGTCTTCGTCAGAGGTCGTGGTCGTGTCGCGGTCGAACGACCCATTGAAGTTGAAAGTCGTTCGTTCGCTGAACGCCTTGTTGACGCCGAGATCGATGATCTGGGCGTCGGAGTTGAGCTCGGAGTGGTTGATGTATTCGGCGAACTTGAACTGCCCCTTCACATCCACTTTGGAAGTCGGGCCCACACGCTGCAGTTCGAGCTGGGGGATGGTGAGCGAGCCGAAGGTCTCGACCTTGTTATCGGGGTTCAGGAGCAGGTTGCTGTTGTAGCTGCCGTTCTGTGTAATCCGGGACTCCATGGACCATTCCTGCGCCAGCGCCGGCCAGGCCGCCAGTAGCCACGACGCCGCGACGAGAAAAGCCGCGGCCACGCCCAGGCGCTTTACCATTTACCCCAGTCCCCCGAACCCGATCTAAACCCGCCTTCGTCGGCTAGAAGCCGAGTCCGGCCTGTGGCACGACGACGACATCGCCGCCCTGCAAGACAATGTTGGTCTCCAAGTGCTCCCCGTCCTCGACATCCGAATAGTCGAACGGGATCTTCTTCTGCACCCCGCTGCCCTCGCGGCGCAGCACGAGGATGCGGCTCTTGCTGGCAAACGGGGTGAGGCCGCCGGCCAGGCTGAGGGCCTGCATCACGTCGACCTGCGTGTCGGTCACGAAGGTACCGGGCTGCTTCACCTGGCCGATCACCGAGAACGAGTTGCCGGAACTCTTGACCAGCGAGACGGTCACCTCCGGGTCGGTTACGTTCGGCAGCATGTTTCCGGCCCGGAGCGAGTCCGCGATCTTCTTTGACAGTTCGCTCAGCGTCAGCCCGCGCGCATTGATGTTTCCGACCAGCGGGAAGGCGATGCCGCCATCCGGTTCGACCGCAACGTCGCGGTCGAGATCGCGCTCGCCATAGACCGAGATGTGGATCGTGTCGCCGCCGTTGATCCGATAGAGCGGCTGCGGGACGGCCTGGGCCGGACCGGGTTCCGCCGTCGCCGGTTCCACCGGGGCGGGCTCAGCCGGCGCCTCCGGGGCTGGCGCGGCCGCAGGCGTCGCCCCTGCGGGCACGGTCGTCACCGGCAATGTCGCGGCGGCCGGCGCTTGCGTGGTGGAGGATTCCTGTGCGATCGCCGCGCCGGCGGTCCAGACGAGGGCGGCCAGGATTAACGCGATAGGTGTGAGGAGCCGTTTCATTTCTTTTTCCCGTTTCGACCCGTCGCCGACAACCGCCAAGTTCGATTCCCGCCGCTGATACAGGGGGGCAAAATAATCTAAA
>JAYSFH010000010.1:13428-18091 GCA_041913405.1 Dongia sp.
TTGATGATACAGCCCAATACCGAGCGTTAATGATGTCCCGCTGTAATTTGGTTAATGGGGTCCGATCGAACTTGGAGTTGGGGCAACGGAATGTTGCTGGAGTGCTTATAACCCGTGGTCACGGGCCACCCGTAAATGCGCAACGCAGCGTTTGGGTTGCGTTTTTGGCCTTCGGATTCGGGTCCTGTCACGGTCAATTGCGTCAGCCCGCGCTAAGATAGTCTAACGGGATTTTTCTCAATCAATACGCGTGATCTATCGGTGCGGGGCCAAAGGCCCGGAATTAGATGGTTAATCACAATATGGTGGTAGCAAATCCGCCGGTTTTCCGAACGCAATTCCCGATTAATGACCTAAAGTTTGGAATAAATTCGAAAGCAGATCTGCCAGCCGTGGCAGCGGGGGCTCCTTCCGCAGCGGCCGGGGGGCTTCTTCGTCGGGGCAGAATTTGATGGATATGCGTAGTCCAAGTCGGAAGTTGGAACTCCTCGGACTGGCATCACCCGTCGCCAAACGCGCGCCGACCGGGCGCCTGCAGCCGCAGCAACTCAGCTACATCAGCCTGGCGCTCGACCTCGCGCTGTTCATCGGCGCGGGTGCGGTTGCCTGGATCGTCGCCTCGGTGCCCGGCGCCGATATCTATCGACTGATGGCGATCGGCATCACCGGAATGGCCTGCATCATCTTCCTCGGCTTTGGCCGGGCGCTGAAGGTCCACGATCCGTTGTTGCTGCTGCATACCACCGCGATCTCCCGCATGCCGCGGATGATCGTCTGCACCGGCCTGCCGCTGCTGTTCCCGCTCGCCATGAGCCTGCTGTTCGTGCGCAGCGCCGAGTCCGAGGTCCATCACCTCATTTCATGGCTGCTGTGGTTCGAGCTGATCGCCATGTCGGCGACCGTCCTGGCCCACGGCTTCTTCCAGATGCTGCGGCCGATGCTGAGCGAGCGCATCCTTGCGCGCCAGCGCGTCGCCATCATCGGCGCAGGAGAATCCGCAGCGCGACTGATCAAATGGGTGGAACTGACGGCGCCCGGATTGTTCGAGATCATCGGCGTGTTTGACGACCGCGACAGCCGCCGCACGCTCAATTCCAGCGTCGCGCATCAGATCCGCGGCAGCACCGCCGATCTGGTCGAGCTCTACAAGTCCGCGGCCTTCGACAAGGTCGTGATTGCCCTGCCGCATTCCGCGGAAGCGCGACTCCTGGACCTGCTGCGCAGCCTTCGCGTTCTCCCGGTGGATATCGTGCTGGCGCCCGACCTGATGGGCTTCAATGCCGCCGACCAGGAAACCGCGGAGATGGCGGGCCTGAAGCTGCACTCGCTGGCGCACCGGCCGATCCGCGAGCCGCAGCGGCTGATCAAGACCGCGATCGATTTTGCCGCAGCCTCCGCCGCCTTGATCTTCCTTTCGCCGCTGCTGCTGCTGATCGCACTCATCATCCGGCTCGACAGCCAGGGTCCGATCTTCTTCCGGCAGCGCCGGCAGGGTCTCGGCGACCGGCTGTTCGACGTCTACAAATTCCGCACCATGTATTGCGACCTCGCGGATCCGAAGGGCGCCAACCAGACCAAGCGCGGCGATCCGCGGGTCACCAAGATCGGCGCCTTCCTCAGGAAGACCAGTCTCGACGAACTGCCGCAGCTGATGAACGTGTTGCGCGGAGAGATGTCCCTGGTCGGCCCGCGTCCGCACACGCCGCACATGCTGATCGGCGACAAGAAGCACTACGAGATCGTCTCCGAATACAGCTTCCGGCATCGCGTGAAGCCGGGCATTACCGGCCTCGCCCAGGTCAACGGCTATCGCGGCGCGGTCGACACGCCCGACCAGCTCAAGGCCCGCGTCGATCTCGACCTCTACTACATCGACCACTGGTCGCTCTGGCTCGACATCAAGATTCTATGGCGGACGGCCTTCGTCTGCTTCTCCGGGCGCAACGCCTACTGAGCCCGACGCTCCGTTCGCCCCGATTCGAGCGCCTAATCGACTCACAACAAACGGTTTTTCGGCGGGGATTTCGGCGACGGCCGAATCCGCTATCATCCGGTCCTCGCCGCCTTGGACGCGGCGACCGGCAGTGAGGTGGATCCCGTGGTCGAGCAGTCCCTGCAGTTTCCCGTCAAGATCGACTTGAAGTTCCCCCTGCCCGACGGCCGCATGCTGGTGCAGGGCCCGCTCACCTACAACACCGACGGACTCGCCACCCAGCATAATTGCGAGTTCATCAAGGACCCGAAATTCGCCGCAGCCTACACGTTTGGCATGACCGATGGCCCCGCCGGCCGGCATCTCGAGTGGCGCGTGCACATGGCGATCTGGACCGCCGTCCAGGCAGCGCAGCTCGAAGGCGACTTCATCGAATGCGGCGTCAACACCGGCATCGTATCCGGCGCCGTCATGACCTATCTCGACTTCGCGAAGCGCACCGACCGGACCTACTACCTGCTCGACACCTTCGCCGGGATCCCGGAGGAGCAGATCACTGATTCCGAGCGCAAACTCGGGGTCGCCGGGATGAATGCGAAGTACCAGGGCGGCGACAGCCTCTTCGTCATGGTGCAGCGCAAGTTCGCGCGCTGGCCGAATGCGAAGCTCATTCGCGGCCGCGTTCCCGACACGCTGGGCGAGGTGACCTCGCAGAAGTTCGCCTTCGCCTCGATCGACATGAACGTGGTCGAGCCGGAGATCGCCGCCGCCGAATGGCTCTGGCCGAAGCTCACCCCCGGTGGCTTCGTACTGCTCGACGATTACGGCTGGGCGCCGCATATCCACCAGAAGCGCGCCTGGGACGTGTTCGCCAAGCAGAAGGGCATCGAGATCCTGTCGCTGCCGACCGGGCAAGGCCTCTGGATGAAGCCGCGGTAACCGATCCGGTCATGGAGTTCACGCGGGATCAGATCGGTCCGACCGTCTTCTATGCGAAGCCGCCGGAAGCCGGAAAGCACAACCTGGTGCTGTTGCACGGCGCGCTCGGCAGCTCCGAGCGCATCATGCATCTCGCCTCGGGTTTCGGCGATTTCAACCTGCTGTTCTGCGACCTCAAGGGCCACGGGCAGTCCGAGAAAGCCGCCGGTGGCTACGATCCCGCAACATTGGCCGCCGAACTGGTCGCGCCGATCCAAGCGACCTTCGGCGATGCGCCCTTCGCGGCGGTGGCAGAGTCCTTTTCCGGCATCGTCGCGCTGGATATCGCCCGGCGGATGCCGCAGCTCCAATGCCTGGTGATGGTGGATACCCCCTTCGACAACCAGCGCATGCCGGATTCGCTGGTCGCCTTGGTGCGGGCCTACCAGACTCGCGCCGATCAGCGCGCAGCGATTGCCGGGGTGAGTGCCGGCTTCTTCGGTCTCGACGTGGTCAAGCGCGAGGTGCGGCCGCTCAGCTATTTCGACCGCCTCCAGGGACTGCATCTCCCGCTGCTGATGGTGTCCGGCACACGCAAGGCCGTGGACCATCCGAAGGCAACGGAGCCCGGCGCCTATTTCTCCGAGCAGGATCGAATCCGGATAGACGGCGCCTATCAGGGGCCGTTCTCGGTCGTGGAGATCGCGGGGGCCGGGCACCGCCTGTTGAAGACCCATCCGGACCAGGCGATCGCCGCGATCCGTCCGTTCCTCGAGCAATGCGCTACGCCGGCAGCTTGATGCGGCCCGAGGCCACTTCCGTTTCGTAATAGGCGAGATCGCTCTCGCTATCGACCTCGCCCCAGCCGGCGTCGGTCGGCACCGTGCGGATATCGACACCGCGCTTCAGCAGCAGCGCGAGCAGGCTGGTCATGTCGAGCTTGTCCCGTCGCGCCGGTTCCAGCTCCGCGAGCAGCGTCTCGACCGCGGCCCAGCTTTCCGGCGTGAAGCGCAGCAGGCCCATATACTGGCCTTCGATCTGGTCGAGCGAGGTCGCGCGCGCGCCGATCTCGACCAGCCGGTTGGCGTCCGTCATACGGAAGGTCTCCGCGTCGGAGAGCGGATCGGCGAAGCGCGCTTCCCAGAGCGCACGCCAGTTCGGATCATAGGCAATGGCAAGTTGAGGCCCGGGCAAGGCCGCGAGCCGCCGCACCGTCGCCGCCGGATAGAAGATGTCGGCATAGCTGACCAGACATGCCGACTGCTTCAGCCATTCCGCCGCCGCAACGAGCGACATGACCATGTTGGTCTCGGCCCAGCGCGCGTTCTTGAACAGCTTTACATCGGGGCGGACCAGCTGCTCCGCCCGATAGCCGCCCACGACGGCGATCTGGTCCACGCCGCCCGCGCGCAGCGAAGCCAGCTGCATCGAGAACAGGCTGCGGCCGTGGAGCTCGACCAGGCATTTGGGTCGATCCTCGGTCGCCGCCTTCATGCGGCTGCCGCGGCCGGCGGCGAGAATGATGGCTCTCATGAACGGGTTCCGAACAATTGCTGCAGCAGTTCCTGGTCCTCGCGCGCGAACGGCGACATCCGCTCGGGATGCCACATCACGCAGAGAATCGGCTCGCGGCGATGGCGCGCTGCCTCGATGGTGCCATCCGGCGCGGTGCCGAGCACCTCGAAATCGGCAGGGATCGCGCGAAAGCCCCAATTGTGGAAGCTGTTCACCGTCCGCGACGATCCGTCGGAGAAGCGGACCGGGTGCATCACCGCGACATGGCCGCTGACGGCGGCCAGCTCGGCGCCCAGC
>JAYSFH010000010.1:18101-21357 GCA_041913405.1 Dongia sp.
ATCGTCAACAAGTGCTGCATGCCGCGACAGACGGCGAGGATCGGCCGCCGCTCTCGCCCTGCCCAGTCCAGAAGCTTGCGCTCGACCGCATCGCGGTCGGCGGCATCAGCGCCCTGGCTGGAGAGATCGCCGCCGCCGGAAAGGATGACGCCCGCGGGATCGAACTCGGTCAGCAGCGCTTCGACGCTGTCGGCTGCGTTGGGGATAGGCACGGGGAGAAGGCCGCAGCTCGAGAGCAAGGGCGCCCAGCGCTGGTCGAGCGAGTCACGCCGCTCGTTGCGGTCCTTCAGGAACTCGACACGCTGGCTGATCGCGACAAGCCGCGACTTCATTGAATGACGTCGACCCGGCGGTTGGCGCAGTCGAGGCCGAGGCGCCGCGCACCGCGCCACTGGTTGAACAGCAGCTCGCCGGCGCCGATCACGGCCGGCAGCTGCAGCTCGCCGGCGCGGATCGCCATGTGCGAATTGACGCCGCCATAGGCAGTGATGAAGCCGCGGATGCCGCAGGAGAACAGCCAGTCGAAGCCGGGATCGGCGCTCGGGATCATGACGATCGCGTCTTTCAGCTCTTCGAGCGGGCGATCATGCCCGGTCACCGGCCCCTCGGCCTTGCCCTGGGTGATGAAATTGGGCTCGGCCTGGAGCTGGCTGAAGGAGAAGACGTCGTCCGGCCCCTGGATCAGCGGCGGCAACACGATCTGCTTGGCCTGGGCGTAGCGGATTCGTCCGTTGGCGATGCTGCTCTCCATGATCTCCGCTGCATTGCCGGCGGAGACATAGAGCTCTTCGATCAGGGCGGCGTCGAAATAGGACATTGCCTCGGCGTCGAAGCCATGCCTGGCGCCAAGCACCGTCAGCAGCTTCAGCGAATCGGAAAGCGACTTGGTGAAGACGAACTTGGAATGCTCGCGGCCCTGGATGCTGGCCTGGATGAAGTCGAACAGCCGCACCACGTCCATGTCGAGCTTGTGTTCGGCCAGCAGCTTGTCGATCTGCCGGATCTGCGCCAGCGACAGCGCGAAGGGCTGGTGCGGGATCGCCGGCGCCGCCTGCTTCGACCAGTCGAGGTAGCGGTCCGGCGCCTCGTCGTAACGCGGCGAGAGAATATCGTAGGTGCCCGGCCGCAGGTGTCCGTAGCGCTCCAGAAAGGCGGCCTTGGAGAGATTGCGGAAATCCTCCGCCATCCGACCGCTGACCGTGTCCAGTCCGGCCATGAAGCAGTCGTACTGCTCCCGGGTGAGGATGCCGACCGTCACCAGCGATTTCAGCATCTGCACCGCGATGAAGCCGGCGCGCGCCAGTCCGGCGAAGGGCAAGGTACCGTAGCGCTTGCAGTCCTCGAGCAACCAGTAGACCTTGCCGAGCTCGTCCATGTCGGCGTTGAGGATGGTCTGCTGGCGCTGCTGCAGGACCTCGATCTTGGCGCTGTCCTGCTTCCAGAGCCCGCTTTCGGCATGGACCACGCGGTTGGTGAGACGGCGCAGGCTTTCGGTGACGCAGTCGAGATCGCCGGGGCTGAAGCCGCGATCGCGCAGGCGCTTCAGCCGGTCCTGGAGATCGAAGCTGTAGCAGGAATGGACGATCTCGAACTCGACCTTGTCGTGCAAGGTCGGCGCCGCCAGCAGCTGGTCGATATAGGCATCGACCATGCGGTCGGCGAGCCCGTCCTCGATGTCGCCCGGGACGAAGCTGTTGAAGCTGACCCGCACGTCCACATAGGGCAGGCCGTGGAAGCTGACGATCAGCGGGAAGCTGCGGAGATTGCGGTAGCCGTAATTGTGCCGCTGATAGGCCCAGACGCTGTCGGTGATCAGGTTGCGGTAGAGCGAGAGGGCGAGCGGCCGCGGCCGTACGCCGATGATCTCCGCCGGATTCCAATCGGGCATGACGCCATAGACGGTGCGCCGGCCGCGCAAGTAAGGATGCGGGCGGTTGGCAACGGCGATCTTGTCGGCGATGGTCTGCAGCCGGGCGCGATGGGCGGCGCTTTCGCGCGGCGACAGCGCACCGCCGACCAGCGGCCGGACCTGCAGCAAGTAGAGCTTGCCATGGGCGAAGGTGAACTCGATGTCGAGCTCGGCCAGGCCGAAGATCGATTCCAGCTCCTCGGCCAGCGTCAGCAGCGGCCGCAACGGCGCCGGACAGAGGCTCGGATTCTCACCCTTCAGATGCAGATGGGTTTCGAGCGCGCTCTGCTTGCCGCCGGTCACCGCCGCAGTGTCGCCCTCGGTCTCGTAGTTGATGACGAGATAGGGCGAGCCGCTGTTGGGATCGCTGGTGAAGACCACGCCCGACAGGTCGACTGCCTGCAGCATCGGCTGGATCAGCACCTGGTCGGTCGGGTCGGTTTCGTCGTAAGAGGCAAAGACCCGGTCGATCGCCGCCTTGAGGTCGCCGAGACCGAGCACATTTGGAAGGGAGAGGAAGCGGCCGGCCTGCGAGGCGCCGGCTTTGTCCTCATGCCGCGCGCTCGAGCGCACGATCAGCGGCGTCTTCAGCCAGCCGTCGCGCTCGACGGCCTTGAGGGTCACGTCCGATCCGGCTTCCCAGCTTTTCCGCTCGACAATCTGCAGCGGCAGGATTTCGGCGCTGTGCAGGATCGGGCGCAGCCGCGCCAGCGTTTCCGCCTTGGTGCCGAACTCGAGAGGGCGTTGAACCGTTGCGTCCCGCGGCAGCGCCATGGTTCAGATCTTTCGTGCCGACCAGGCCCGGGTGCGATAAGTGGTGGCGATCTTGTCCATGCCGGCGGTGCGCTGCTCCAGCCAGCCGAGGAACTTCGCCCAGTTCTCCGGGCCCATCTGCACCTGGATGTCGTTCACCGAGCGCCAGACGCCGATGTAATGCTCCGGCGTCTGCTCGGCGGTGTGCCGGCCTTCGAGATAGACCACGTCGTCGAACTTGCCGCTGGCCCAGAGCTTCTCGGTCAGGGTCTCGGTGATGCCGGAACCGCCTGACGACACCCGCTTCATGCTCGGCGGGCAGAGCGACTTGATGTAGTCCTCGACCTCGACCAGGAAAGGATTGATCTCGATCAGCCGCGGATTCCACAGCGCCACGAAACGGCCGTTGGGCTTCAGGATGCGGCGGAACTCGTCGAGGCCCCGGTCGAAATCGACCCAATGGAAGGACGAGGCCATGGAGACCATGTCGACCGACTGGTCGGCGATGCCCGTCGCCTCGCCGCTGCCCTCGCGATAGGTGACGCGCTGGCCCTGGCTGTCGCGGATGCCGCAGCGGCGCATATCGTCGTTGGG
>JAYSFH010000011.1:0-21191 GCA_041913405.1 Dongia sp.
CATGTGCAGTATCGGCCCGGGCCCGGCGCGAACGAGGACTGCCGCCGGATAACGATCAGCATGCCGCAGTATCGCGCGCTCAGCGATTACATCGGCGCGACCATGGCCTCGCCCGGCTGGCCCGCTTCACCCGGCTATGGTGCGACCGATCTATTCTATGCCGCGCATGGCCGCTTCAGCCTGCTGAAGTCCTGCAATGTCTGGGTGGGCGAGGGACTCAAGGCCGCCGGCCTGCCGGCCGCATTCTGGTCGCCCTTCGACTTCCAGGTGCTGGCGCAGCTCTCATCCCGACATTGACCTGAATCAACGCGGCGCGGCTTCGGCCCGGGCTATCCATCATCGGACCAACCAAGGAGCTGTTTCGATGATCATTGAAGTCCAGGGCGACATCCTGATGAGCAAGGCCGCGGCCATCGCGCATGGCGTGGCCCCGAACGACCATTTCGATTCCGGCCTCGCCCTGAGCCTGCGCGAGCGCTGGCCCGCCATGGTCAAGGACTTCCGCCACTATTGCCAGACCAGCCACCCGAAGTCGGGCGAGGTCTGGGCCTGGGCGGGTGCCGACGGCAAGCGCATCGTCAACCTGATGACCCAGGCCGCCGCCTATAAGCACGGCGAGAAGCCGGGCGCCGCCTCGGTGGAGAACGTCAACCACGCGCTCCGCGCCTTGGCCAAGCTGGTCGAGGCCGAGAAGCTCACCAGCCTGGCGTTGCCGAAGCTGGCGACCGGCGTCGGCGGTCTCGACTGGCGGGACGTGAAGCCGCTGGTCGAGCGCCATCTCGGCGGGCTCGGCATCCCGGTCTATGTCTACACTGTCTTCCATGCCGGCAAGGCCGCCGCGGAAGCCGCCTGATCGCGACCCGCGCCGCGCCGCATCTAAGGGCGCGGCGCGGGCGAACGGCCGGTCATCGCAATAGCCTAATCGCGGCTATTAGAGTCATTAAATCCTTAATATAAAAAGAGGATTTCGACTCTCGCGCCCCTTGCTCCGTCTCCCATCGCCTGCTATAGCGCTGCGCGAAACTGACGAGCAGGAGAGCCACATGTCCGCCGCCCCCGATACCAAGACCGGAGATTTCAAGGTCCGCGATATGAGCCTGGCCGATTGGGGCCGCAAGGAACTCAACATCGCCGAGACCGAGATGCCGGGCCTGATGGCCTTGCGCAAGGAATACGGCAAGTCGCAGCCCTTGAAGGGCGCCCGCATCGCCGGCTGCCTGCACATGACGATCCAGACCGCGGCTCTCATCGAGACTCTCACCGCATTGGGCGCCGAAGTGCGCTGGTCCTCCTGCAACATCTTCTCGACCCAGGACCACGCCGCCGCCGCGATGGCCGCGGCCGGCATTCCGGTCTTCGCCTGGAAGGGCCAGAACGAGGAAGAGTTCTGGTGGTGCATCGAGCAGACCATCCAGGGCCCGAACGGCTGGACCCCGAACATGATCCTGGATGACGGCGGCGACCTCACCCAGATCATGCACGACAAGTACCCGCAGCTCCTCGCCAAGGTGAAGGGGATCTCGGAAGAGACCACCACCGGCGTGCATCGCCTCTACGAGATGGCGAAGAACGGTTCGCTGGCGGTGCCGGCGATCAACGTCAATGACAGCGTGACCAAGTCAAAGTTCGACAACAAGTACGGCTGCCGCGAGAGCCTGGTGGACGCGATCCGCCGCGCGACCGACGTCATGATGGCCGGCAAGGTCGCCGTGGTCGCCGGCTTCGGCGACGTGGGCAAGGGCTCGGCCGAATCGCTGCGCCATGCCGGCTGCCGCGTGCAGGTGACCGAGGCCGACCCGATCTGCGCGCTGCAGGCGGCGATGGAAGGCTATGAGGTCGTGACCATGGAAGACGCGGCGCCCAAGGCCGACATCTTCGTGACCGCGACCGGCTGCGTCGATGTCATCACCGTCGATCACATGCGCGCCATGAAGGACCGGGCGATCGTCTGCAACATCGGTCACTTCGACAGCGAGATCCAGGTCGCGGGCCTCCGGAACCTGAAATGGCACAACGTGAAGCCGCAGGTGGACGAGATCGAGTTCGCCGACGGCAAGCGCATCCTGCTCTTGGCTGAGGGCCGTCTCGTGAACCTCGGCTGCGCCACCGGCCATCCGAGCTTCGTGATGTCCGCGTCCTTCACCAACCAGGTGCTGGCGCAGATCGAGCTCTGGGCCAACCACGCCAAGTACGAGAAGAAGGTCTACGTGCTGCCGAAGCACCTCGACGAGAAGGTCGCCTCGCTGCACCTCGCCAAGGTCGGCGCCAAGCTGACCAAGCTCTCGGAGAAGCAGGCGAGCTACCTGGGCATCGCCCAGTCCGGCCCGTTCAAGACCGACCACTACCGCTACTAAAATTCGCGGCGAAAGCCGTTCGAACTCGAGGGGAGCGGTCCTGAGGGCCGCTCCCTTTCGTTTTGAGCTTTGGTGCGAATCGGCGCTAGACTGCGCTCCGATGGGAAATCGGGGTGGAGTCGCAAGTCTGCGCATCTTGGCGCCGGTGGCCGTGCTGGCGGCCATTCCCCGTCTCGCACTTGCGCAGGCCGCGCCGGAAGGTGGCCCCGCGGTCGGCCCGGTGGGCTGGATCTTCGTTTTCTTCGCCCTGGCGGGCGCGGCAGTCTCGTTCATTCTCCTCCGCCGGCTGCAACAGGCCCGCGCCGATCTGGCCCGCAGCCAGGCCGAGCGCGATAACTTGCGCGCCCGAGAGGCAGCCTTGTCCTTCGGCCGGATCCACTGGCGCGCCGGCGGCGGCTTCGAGGTCGGCGAAAACGCGGCGCGCCTGTTGGGCGGCCGGGCCGACAACGCCGAGGCGCTGGTCGCACTCTTCGCCGAAGCCGACCGATCCGAGATCGCGGCCGGCCTGGCCGCGCTGGAGCGGGTGGGAACCGCCTTCAGCGGCACCGCAAGATGCGCGGCGAGTGGGCGCTGCCTCAAGTTCAGCGGCTCCGCGGCGGGCACCGAGCGCGTGCTCTGCCTGGACGATGTCGAGGACCTGCTCCAGAAGACGGTGGAGCCCTATGAGCAGGGGAAGGCCGAACTCGCCCAGCTCTCCGCCCTGCTCGACCGGTTGCCCTATCCGGTCTGGCGGCGCGATGCCGCAATGACCGTCACCTATTGCAACCGCGCCCATGCGCGGCTGTTCGGCGCCACGCCCGAAGAGGTGATCACCAAGGGCCGCGAGATCAGCTCGGCCGCGAAGGCCTTGGCCAAGCGGGCCCGGAAGCTGAGCCTCGCCCAGTCCGAAAGCCAGCAGCTGGTGGTCGACGGCCATCGCCGGCTCTACGATTTCCACGAGGTGCCGCTCGAAGACGGAACGCTCATCGGCTACGCACTGGACCAGACCGCGCTGGAGGAGAGCCACGCCGAGCTGGTGCGCCATATTGCGGCCCATGACGACGTGCTCCAGTCGCTCGGCAACGGCATCGTGATCTTTGGACCCGACCGCCGGGTCAAGTTCTTCAATGCCGCCTATCGCGACCAGTTCGGCCTCGATGCCGCCTTCCTGCGCGGCGAACCGACCATAGACCAGGTGCTCGAAGCCCTGCGCGAGCGGCGGCAGATCGCCGAACAGGCCGATTTCCGGTCCTTCAAGCAGGAATTCATCCGCCATGTGATGACCCTGGTCGAGCCGTTCGAGGACCTGATGCACACGCCGGGCGACACCACGTTTCGCATGGTGGCGACCCCGCATCCCTTCGGCGGCGTCACGCTCACCTTCGAGGACGTGACCGACAAGCTCACCATGGAGCGCAACTACAACACCCTGATCGCGGTGCAGAAGGAGACGATCGACAATCTCTACGAAGGCATCGCGGTGTTCGGGAGCGACGGCCGCCTGAAGATCTACAACCCCGCCTATGCCAAGCTCTGGAATCTCGTCGACGAGGATCTTGAGGGCGAGCCCCACGTCACCAAGATCGTCGACCTGGTGCGCCCGTTCTTCGAGGGCCCCTATGACTGGGAAGACATCCGCAAGCGCATCGTCAGCGACGCGGTGGAGCGCACGCCGCGCAGCCTGAGACTGGAGCGCAAGGACGGCACCATCATCGACATCGCCGGCATCCCGCTGCCCGACGGTGGGAAGCTGTTCAAATATGCCGACGTCACCGACAGCATCAACATGGAGCGCGCGCTCCGCGACCGCAACGAGGCGCTGATCGCCGCCGACCGGTTGAAGTCGGAATTCATCGCCAACGTCTCCTACGAGTTCCGGACCCCGTTGAACGTCATCATCGGCTATGCCGAGCTCTTGATCCGCCAGTATTTCGGCGCCTTGAACCAGCGCCAGGCGGAATATGCGGCCAGCATCCTCGACGCCGCGCAGGGCCTGCTGCTGATGGTCGGCGACGTGATCGACGTCGCGGCGATCGAGGCCGGTTACATCCGCCTCGACATCGCCGAGATTCGCCTGCGGCCGGTCCTGGAATCGGTGATGCGGCTCTATCAGCAGCGCGCCCACAGCCGCGAGATCGAGCTGAAGATGGACGAGGTCGCCGATGCCCTGACCCTGAAGGCCGACGAGCAGCGCCTGAAGCAGGCGCTCGCCAACCTCATCAGCAACGCGGTCGGCTCCGGCTCGGTCGGCAGCCGGGTCGAGATCACCGCCGGCAACGAGGGCGATCATGTCGCGATCTCGGTGAAGCAGACCGGCTTGCAGGGCGTCATCGGCGGCGAGGCGACCGACTTCGGCGTCACCTCGGTCGCACGCGCCTCGCTGGGCCGCGGCACCACGCGCGGCCTCGGCATGGCGCTGGTGAAGACCCTGATCGAGCTCCATGGCGGCAGCATGGAAACCCGCAGCGGCCCCGGCTACCGCATGGTGGTCTGCCGCCTGCCGCTCGAAGCCGTTGCGCGCGCGCCGGTCGCGATCAGCGGGGAATAGGCTCGATCAGCGCGGCACGCCGCTGGTCGTCGAATATTCGAAATGCAGCGCCTCGCCGGGATGGACCAGCGGATAGATCGCATGCGCCGCCATGGCGGCCTCCGAGAAGCCGCAGAGGATGAGCTTGAGCTTGCCGGCATAGTTGGCGATGTCGCCGACCGCGAAGATCCCGGGCGCGCTGGTGGCACAGGTCGTGGGATCGACGACGATGTGGTTGCGCTCGACGTTCAAGCCCCAATGCGCGATCGGCCCGAGGTCCATGGCGAGGCCGAAGAAGGGCAACAGGACGTCAGCTTCCAGCCGCTTCACCTGGCCGTCCAGGGTTGCGACCTCGACCGCTTCCAGCTTGCCGCCGGAGCCGACCAGCCCATGCAGCTGGTATGGGACCACGAGATCGATGCGGCCGTCCTTGGCGAGCTGTTCCATCTTGGCGACGGATTCCGGCGCGCCCCGGAATTTCGGCCGGCGGTGCACCACCATGATGCGCTCGGCGACATCGGCCAATCCGATCGTCCAGTCCAGCGCCGAGTCACCGCCGCCGGCGATGACGACGCGCTTGCCGCGGAAATCCTCGCGCCGCTTCACCAGGTAGAAGACGCTGCTGCCCTCGTACTTCTCGAGATCGGTGAGCGGCGGCCGATTGGGGCCGAAAGCGCCGCAGCCGGCGGCAATGACCACCGCGCGCGCTTCGATCACCGCGCCCTGGTTGGTCTCGACCTTCCAGCCCTCGCCGTTTTGGGTCAGCTTCTCGACCCGGTGCCCCAGATGATAGGTGGGCTTGAAGGGCGCCGCCTGCTGCTCCAGCTTGGCGATGAGCTCGGCGGCGTCGATCCTCGGGTGGCCGGGGATGTCGTAGATCGGCTTCTCGGGATACAGCGCGACGCATTGCCCGCCGGCGCCTTCCAGCGCGTCGATTACGTGGCACTGCATCTTCAGCATGCCGCATTCGAACACCGCGAACAGACCGACCGGCCCCGCGCCGATGATCGCCACATCCGTCTTATGGGTTTGCCCCATCGCGCCTCTCTCCCGTCAAACGCAGCGCATCCTGCCCGCCGCGGGCCAGTGGATCAAGGCTCGGATCAGGGCGTTGCCCAGGAGACATTGCCCCGGGGACTTTGCCCAGTGGACATTGCCCAGTGGACATTGCCTTGATCCGGCAAGGCCGTTACAGCTTGCCCCAACCATGGGCGACTCGACGCAAATCGACATCAATTTGCCGGATCCCGCGGCGACGGAGAGACTGGCCGCGATCATTGCCGGGCAGTCGCGTACCGGCGACGCGATTCTGCTTTCCGGCGACCTCGGCGCCGGCAAGACCCATTTCGCGCGGGCTTTCATCAACGCGTTAACCTCTGCGCCGGAAGAGGTGCCGAGCCCCACCTTCACTTTGGTGCAGATCTATGATGCCGCGGTGGGCGGCGAACCGGTGGAGATCTGGCATTTCGATCTTTACCGCTTGAAGTCGCCGGACGAGACCTTGGAACTCGGCATCGAGGAAGCCTTCGGCACGGGCATATCGCTGGTCGAATGGCCGGATCGCCTGGGATCGTTGAAGCCGCGCGAGCATCTGGAGCTGCGCCTCGCCATCACCGGCGATGGCGCGCGACAGGTGAACCTGCTGGCCACGCCTGCCTGGCGCGATCGCGTCGCGACCATCGCGAAGACCTTCGCATGAGGTTCCTCAGCGCGCATGGCTGGGCCAATGCGGAAGCGAAGCCGCTCGCCGGTGACGGCTCGGTGCGCCGCTACACGCGGCTCCTCAAAGGCAATAAGAGCTGCCTGCTGATGGAATGCCCGCCGGAGCTCTCGATCGAACCCTTCCTCAAGGTCGACGCGCTGCTGCGCAAGCTCGGCCTGAGCGCGCCGGAAGTCCTCGCCGCGGATGCAGCTGCCGGCCTTGCCTTGGTCGAGGATTTCGGCGACGACACCTTCTCCCGGCTGCTGGCCGGCGGCGCCGATGAAGCCGCGCTCTACCAACTCGCCGTCGATCTGCTGATCGAATTGCATCGTCGGGCGACGCCGGCCGACCTCGCGGCTTTGCCGGTCTTCGACGACGACCGTGCGCTCGACGGACTCTTCCGCATGCTGGACTGGTATTGGCCGGCGATCCATGGTGCGCCCGCCGCCGAAACCGTGCGGACGGAATTCGAATCCGCCGGGCGCGCCGTGCTGCCGCGGATGCGCGGCGTGCCGGATTCGATCGCGCTCTTCGACTATCACACCGACAACCTGCTCAAGCTCGACCGGCCGGGCGTCGCTGCCTGCGGCATCATCGACTTCCAGGATGCGGTTCAGGCGCCGGTGGTCTTCGACATCGCCACCCTCCTGGCCAACGATCGGCGCGCCATTCCGGACGCTCTGCGCGATGCGCTGATCGACCGCTATCTCGCGGCCTTCCCGGCGCTCGATCGTGACGCCTTCATGACGGCCTTCGCGGTCAAGACCGCGCATTGGAACACGCGGATCGTCGGCACTTTCGCGCGGCTGTTGCGGCGCGACGGCAAGCTGCATTATCAGAGGTTCATGCCCCGCGTCTGGTTCCTGATCGAGCGCCATGTCGTGCATCCCGCACTCGAGCCGGTGGCTGCGTGGTATCAGCGCCACCTGCCCCCGGCGGACCGGCGCATTCTCGAGAGCGATGAACGGAGTCCTGCTTGACGGCCTTCAATGTCCCGAAATCCGCCATGGTGATGGCGGCCGGCTACGGCACGCGGCTGCGCCCCCTGACCGACACGGTGCCGAAGCCGATGGTGAAGGTGCTGGGCCGGCCGATGATCGACGTCGTGCTCGACCGCCTCGTCGCCGCCGGTGTCGAACGCGCGGTCATCAACCTGCATCACCTCGGCGAGGTGATTCGCGATCACCTGAAATCCCGCAAGGACATTGAGATCGTCTATTCCGAGGAACCGGAGATCCTGGAGACCGGCGGCGGCACCAAGAAGGCGCTGCCCTTGCTGGGAAGCGATCCCTTCTTCGTCGTCAACGCCAAGATCATCTGGCTCAACGGCCGCGAGGATGCGCTGCACCGCCTCGCCAGGGCCTGGGATCCCGAGCGCATGGATTCGCTGCTGCTGCTGCAACCCACCGTGACAGCGATCGGCTATGACGGGCCGGGCGATTTCCTGATGGACCAGGAAGGCAGGCTGAAGCGCCGCCCGGAATGGGAAGTGGCACCTTTCCTCTACAGCGGTGTCAACATCACTCATCCCAGGCTGTTCGACGCCTCGCCGGACGGCGCCTATTCGGTCAACATCCTCTGGGACCGCGCGATCGAGCTGGGGCGGCTGCACGGCATCCGCCATGACGGCGAGTGGTACCATGTTTCCACCCTGCAGCATCTCCGCGAGGTCGAGCGCGAACTCGGCTTCCACGGGATTCGCTTCTAGTCCATCATCCCGCGGATGAGTCCGCGCAAATCCGTCTACACCATTCCGACCGGCGTGCCCTTCGCCGATGCCCTGGCCGCGGGCCTGATCGCGCGCGCGCATGGCGATCCGCTCACCCTGTCGAAGATGACGGTGCTGCTGCCGAATCGCCGCGCCGCCCGCGCCTTGGCTGAGGCTTTCCTGCGCCAGGCCGGCGGCGCGGGTGCGATTCCCGGCGGCGGGTTGCTGTTGCCGCGCCTGCAGCCGATCGGCGAGCCCGACGAGGAAAGCCAATCGATCGCCGAAGCCGCCATTCCGGGCATCGACACCGCGGAGCTTCCGCCGGCGATCGGCGACCTGCGGCGCCGCATGCTGCTGGCGCGCCTCATCCACCATGCGCCGCAGGCGCGGCTCGGCGCCGACAGCGGCAGCATCGCCTTCGATCAGGCGGTGCGCCTCGCCGCCGAGCTCGCGCGCCTGATCGACCAGGTCGAGACCGAGCGGCTCGATTTCTCCAAGGTCAAGGACCTCGCGCCCGCGGATTCCGTCTACTGGCAGCTGACGGTGCAGTTCCTCGACCTGGTGCAACTGAACTGGCCGACGATCTTGAAAGAGGAGGGCGTGCTCGACCCGCCGACCCGCCGCAACGTCCTGCTGGAACGGCAATGCGCGCTCTGGCAAAGCATGCCGCCGCGGGATCCGGTGATCGCCGCTGGCTCGACCGGCTCGGTGCCCGCCAGCGCCGACCTGATCGCGCTGGTCGCCGGCTTGCCGCAAGGCATGGTCGTGCTGCCCGGCCTCGACCGTGAGGCCGATGATCCGACCTGGAAGCAGATCGCCGAGGACCAGAGCCATCCGCAATTCGGCCTGCACCAATTGCTGAACCGTCTGGAGACTGAAGCGAAGGACGTCGCGCTCTGGCCGAGCGATGGCTTCACCGGCGCGCCGCCGCTGCGCGCGCGCATCGTCGCCGACGCGCTGCTGCCGGCCGCGGTGACCGAGAGCTGGGACAGGCGCGCGCCGCAGGTGACCGCCACCGCCGGCGTGCCGGCGATCGAGCAGGCCTGGCGCGACGTCGCGCGCATCGACTGCGCGACCGAGCAAGAGGAGGCCGGCGTCATCGCGCTGCTGCTCCGGGAAGCGGTCGAGCGGCCGGCGCCGGAACGCGCCGCCTTGGTGACGCCGGATCGCGGCTTGGCGCGGCGCGTGAAAGCGGAGCTGCTGCGCTGGGGCATCGCGATCGACGATTCCGCCGGCGAGGCCCTGCGCCTGACGCCTCCCGCCGCCTTCTTCCTGCTGATCGCCGAAGCCGCCGCCGCGGAATGGGCACCGGTGCCGCTGCTCAGCCTGCTGAAACACCCGGTCGCTTCGGGCGGCCTGCCGACGCCCGAGTTTCGCCAGAAGCTGCGGGCACTCGAACGCGCAATCCTGCGCGGCCCGCGTCCGAAACCGGGGCTCGGCGGGTTGCGCGACACGCTCGAAAGCGCGCGCAAGGCCGAGAAGCACGAGGGCAAGCGCGACGCCTTGCGCGCGGCGCAGTATTTCGTCGAAGCGTTGATCGTGCAGACCGCCGCATTCGACGCGCTCGTCGGCCCGCGATCGATCGCCGAACGCCTGGAAGCGCAGGTGCGCGTCGCCGAAGCCCTGGCTTCGACCGATGCGGAGTCCGGCGTCTCGCGCCTCTGGGCCGGCGAAGCCGGCGAGGCGCTGGCCGATTTCGTCCAGGACCTGTTGACGGCGTCGCGCGACATGCCGGGTTTCGACGGTGTCGGCTATGCAGCGCTGCTGCCGGAGCTGATGGAGGGCATCGCGGTGCGGCCGCGCTATGGCCTGCACCCGCGGCTCTTCATCTGGGGCCCCCTGGAAGCGCGTCTGCAGCAGGCCGAGTTCGTCGTGCTCGGCGGCCTCAACGAAGGCGTCTGGCCGCCGGAACCGGCGGTCGATTCCTGGCTCAACCGGCCGATGCGCAAGCAGTTCGGCCTGCCGGCGCCGGAGCGCCGCATCGGCCTCTCGGCACACGACTTCCAGCAGGCAATGGGGGCGAAGCAGGTGGTGCTGACCCGCGCGCTGCGCGCCGACGGCCAACCGACCATTCCCGCGCGCTGGCTGCTGCGGCTCGAGGCCTATCTGAAGCTGCTCAAGATCGACCAGAACCTGATCGCCGCCTCCGGCCAGTCGGCGCCGGTCTGGCGCGGTTGGCGCCAGGGTCTCGACCGCGCCGAGATGGTGCAGCCGATCCGCCGTCCGGAGCCGAAGCCCGGCGCCCGGCGCCGACCCACCAAGCTCTCGGTGACCCAGGTCGAGCTATGGATGCGCGACCCTTACGCGATCTATGCGCGCCACATCCTCGGCTTGCGACCGCTCGATCCGCTGGACCAGGAACCGGACGCCGCAAAGTTAGGCAGCATCATTCACGAGGCGATGCACGGCTTCGTCTCGGCCTTCCCCGAAGCACTGCCGTCCGATGCCCTCGACCGCCTGCTTGCGATCGGCCGCGAGAAGTTCGCGACGCTGGAGGATCGGCCTGCCGCCATGGCCTTCTGGTGGCCGCGCTTCGAGAAGATCGCCCGCTGGTTCGTCGAGCGGGAGGCGGAGCGCCGGCCGGAACTGGAGCGCAGCTTCTCCGAGATCGACGGCAAGCTCGTGCTACGCGCGGTGAAGCCTGCCTTCGAGCTCTGCGCCCGCGCCGACCGGATCGACCGCCGCAGCGACGGCACGCTGATGCTGATCGACTACAAGACCGGTACCATGCCCGCAGTCAAGGACGTGCGCCTCGGTCTCGCGCCGCAATTGGCGCTGGAGGCGGCGATCATCCGCGACGGTGCCTTCGACGGCATCGCCGGCGCCGAGACGGCGCGGCTTGAATACTGGCGGCTGGCGGGCGGCGGCGCGACGGCGGGCGAGATCAAGGACGTCTGCGCCGGCGGGCGCAACCTCGAGGCCACCGATCCCGCGGCGCTCGCCGATGCCGCCGTGGCCGGGCTGTTCGGCCTGCTCGAGGCCTTCGGGCCCGGCGAGCAGCCCTATGTGCCGGTGCCGCGCGCCGAGCATGCGCCGAAATATAACGACTACGAACATCTCGAACGGATCCGCGAATGGTCGGTAAACCAGACCGACGAGGAGGCGGGCGACTATGGCTGAGAACATCGCCTTCAAGCCCGCCGGCGCCGATGCCACCGAACGTGCCACCGCGCTGCAGCGCCAGGCCGCGGATCCCGGCGTCTGCGCCTGGGTCAATGCCTCGGCCGGCTCCGGCAAGACCACTGTGCTGCGCGACCGCGTGCTGCGCCTGCTGCTGGCGGGCGCGAAGCCGACCGGGATTCTCTGCCTCACCTTCACCCGCGCCGCCGCGGCGGAGATGGCGAACCGCATCGCCACCCAGCTGCGCGAATGGGCGATCATTGACCAGGAGGCGCTTGCCAAGGATCTCGATCGCCTGACCGGCCTCCCGCCGTCGCAGTCCACGATCCAGCGCGCCCGCGGCCTGTTTGCCCGCGTCCTCGACGCACCGGGCGGCATGCGGATCGAGACCATCCACGCCTTCTGCCAGTCGCTGTTGCGGCGCTTCCCGCTGGAAGCGCAGGTGGCGCCGCATTTCCGGCTGATCGAGGAACGCGATTCCGCCGAGCTGCTGTTCGAGGCGCGCGAGGCCATGCTGATCGCCGCCCGTGACGCCCAGCCGCCGGCGCTGAAGCAGGCCCTCGACCACGTCGTCGGCCGGATGCACGAGAGCCGGCTCAAGGAATTGTTCGGTGCCTTCACCGACGACCGCGACCGGCTGGAGTCGCTGCGCGACCGCATGGATTCGCCCGAAGCCTTGCGCCGGTCGCTGGCCACCAGGCTCGGCATCGCGCCTGATCTGACCCCGGATGCCGTCATCGCCGAAGCTTGCGCCGAGGGCGCCTGCGACGCCGCCGCGCTCCGCCGCGCGATCGAGGTGTTGTCCGATGGCTCGAAGACGGACAAGGACCGCGCCGACAAACTAAGGCTTTGGCTGCATGCCGGGCAGGCCGCGCGGGCGGCCGTCTTTCACGACTACAAGCTGGCCTATTTCACGGGCGAGGGCGAGCTTCGCAAGAAGCTCGCCACCGACGCTTCGGTCAAGGCCTGGCCGGGCATCGCCGATGTCCTGCGCCGCGAGGCGGATCGGATCAGCGCGGCGCTCGAACGCCTGCGGCTGGCGGACTGCCTCGCGGACAGCCATGCGCTGGCGGTGCTGGCGCTCGACATCCTGCGGCGCTACACCGCGCTCAAGAACCGGCGCGCGGTGCTCGACTACGACGATCTCATCCTGAAGGCGCGCAATCTCCTGCGGCGCAAGGGCATCGCGCAATGGGTGCTCTACAAGCTCGACGGCGGCATCGATCACCTCCTGGTCGATGAGGCCCAGGACACCAACCATCAGCAATGGGCGATCATCAAGGCGCTGACCGAGGAGTTCTTCGCCGGTGCCGGTGCGGCCGCCGAGGATCCGGAGCGCGCGGCCCGCACCGTCTTCGCGGTCGGCGACCAGAAGCAGTCGATCTTCAGCTTCCAGGGCGCCGAGCCCGAAGCCGCGCGCGCCGTGCGCGACCACTACAGGGCGCTGCTGCCCGATCGCTCGGTGCGCGACGACCCGCGCCCGCCCTTCCTCGACGTGCCGCTCGATGTCTCCTTCCGCTCGGCCGGTGCGATCCTGAAGCTGGTCGACGCGGTGATCGCCGGCCCGGCCCGGGACGGCGTGCTCGATCCCGGTGAGGTGCTGACCCACGGCTTGAAACGCCGCGGCCATGCCGGCCTGGTCGAGGTCTGGCCGCGTTGTTCGGTGGTCAAGCCCGGCGATCCGGAACCCTGGGCCGTGCCGGAAGTGACTCCCGGCATCGCCTCGCCGCTGGAGCGCCTGGCCCAGGCGATCGCCGCCAGGATCGGCGCCATGGTGAAGGGCGGGGAGATGCTCCCCTCGCGCGGCCGGCCGATCCGGGTGGGCGACATCATGGTGCTGGTGCGCTCGCGCGACCCCTTCGTCCTCAACCTGGTTCGCGCGCTGAAGGGGCAGGGGATACCCGTATCCGGCATCGACCGTTTGCGGCTGCTGGAAGACATCGCCGTCATGGACCTGATGGCTTTCGCCGATTTCCTGCTGATGCCGGAGGACGATCTCAACCTCGCCAGCCTGCTGAAGTCGCCGCTCGTCGGGCTCAGCGAGCGGGAAGTGATGGAACTCTGCATCGACCGCGGCCATCGGTCGGTCTGGCAGCGCCTGAACGAGATGGCGCCGCAGGAGCTGTTCTACCGTGAGGCGGCGGACCGGCTCGGCCGCTATCTCGGCCGCGCGGATTTCGATTCGCCCTTCGCCCTGTTTGCCGACCTGCTGGGTGCCGGCGGCGGGCGCAAGCGCTTCCACACCCGGCTTGGGCCCGAGGCGGATGAGGCGATCGACGAGTTCCTGAACCTCACGCTGCGCTATGCCGCGGGCAATACGCCGTCGCTGCAGGGCTTCCTGCAATGGATCCGTTCCACTGCCTCGATCGTGCAGCGCGATCTCGGCGATTCTGCGACCGACGAGGTCCGGATCATGACCGTGCACGGGGCCAAGGGCCTGCAGGCGCCGATCGTCTTCCTTGCCGACAAGCCGCCGTTCGACAACCGCTCGAGCGGGTTGTTCTGGATCGAATCCGGCGGCGCCGCGCTGCCGCTTTGGTCGCCGCGCAAGGCGGCCGATGTGGATCTGACGGCGCAGGCGAGGGCCGAAGCGCAGCAGAAGCGCCGCCGTGAATCAAACCGCCTCCTCTATGTGGCGCTGACCCGCGCCGAGGATCGGCTCTATGTCTGCGGCCGCCTCGGCTCGCGACCCGCGCCGGAGAAGGGCTGGCACGAGATGGTCGCCGAAGCCATGGCGCAGCTTCCTGGCCATACGGTGCCCCTTGAGACCTGGACGCCGCCCGCGGGCATCGAAACGACGGAAGGCTGGAGCGGCGCTGCCTCTCATTATGAGGAAAGGCAGGTCGCCGATCCCGAGCCGATGTCGGCGAAAGCCAGCCTGCCGGTGGAGGAATCCAGCCTGCCGCCCTGGGCCAAAACGTCGGCGTCCGCCGAGCCGGACCCGCCGCAGCCGCTGGCGCCGTCGCGCCCCTCGGAGCCGGAGCCTGCAACGCTCAGCCCGATCGGCAGCGACCAGGGCTATCGCTTCAAGCGCGGCCTGCTGGTGCACCGTCTGCTGGAATTGCTGCCCAATGTCGCGCCGGAGTCATGGCCGGCGGCGGCGGAGCGATTCCTTTCCCGCCGTGCCCACGGGTTGAAGCCCGAGCAGGTCTCGGAGATCAGCGGCGAGGTGCTGCGTATTCTGCGGGATCCGGAACTCGCCGCGCTGTTCGGTCCCGATTCCCGGGCCGAGGTGCCGGTGGTGGCGACGCTCAATGACGCCGACGGCAGGACCCAGGCCCTGACCGGCCAGATCGACCGCCTGCTGGTTCGGGAAGGGGACTGCGTCATCTTGGATTACAAGAGCAACCGGCCGCCGCCCAACCAGGTGCAGCAGGTCTCCTCTGCCTACTTGCGGCAGCTTAGCGCCTACCGGGCGGCGATCGCGGTGATTTACCCAGGGAAATCAATCGCCTGCAAGATTCTCTGGAGTGCGGTGCCGGTGCTGATGGATATCCCTGCGGCGCTCCTGGATATGCATGCGCCGCGGAGCGGCGTCACATCCGCTCGGCTTGACCCGGGCGGGGGGCGTCCATAGATTTGTTAACAAGTTTGGGCCGTCCCCCAGAATCCCCTGGGGACGGATCCAGTTCGGCGATCAACAAAGGAAACCCGATGAGCACGACCCATGTGAGCGACAGCTCTTTCGACACCGACGTCCTGAAGGCGTCCGGCCCGGTGCTGGTCGATTTCTGGGCGGAGTGGTGCGGCCCCTGCAAGATGATCGCCCCCGCGCTGGAGGAGATCGCGCAGAATCTCGACGGCAAGCTGAAGATCGCCAAGATCAACATCGACCACAACCCGGCGACGCCGAAGAAATACGGCATCCGCGGCATCCCGACCCTGATGGTGTTCAAGGACGGCCAGGTCGCCGCCACCAAGATCGGCGCGCTGCCGAAGCAGCAGCTGGCCGACTGGATCCACTCGGTGATCTGATCCCCCAACTCGTGGGACGGTAATGCAGACCCCGCGCCGCAAGGCGCGGGGTTTTTTTATCGGCCAGCTCTACTGACTGAGCGCCACGCGGAAGCCGAAGCGGATCGCAGCCTCGGTCGAGGTGGCGGCTTCGCGGCAAGCTATCCGCATTACAACCGTCGGATAGGACTCCCAGGAACTGCCCCGCATGGGGTGATTGTCGTCGCACTCCTCGTTCGGCGAGCCATCCGTGGGCAGGTCGGCGATGGAGTCGGTGAGGCAGCCGGCGGTGAGCTGGCGCGCATTGCCCATCATGTCGTAGAGGCCGAACTTGTTGGGTTTGAACTTCCCGACCGGCGATGTGTAGAGATAGCCGTCGTCGCAATCGACGACGCCCTTCCAGCCATATTCCTTCTTGACCGTTGCGTCTGAGGCGTTGGCGTAGGTACAGGCTTCGTCAGCGTCGTCACCCCAATAGCGGCTGGTCGTCGTCCCGGCGCGGGCTGCGTATTCCCATTCGGCTTCGCTGGGCAGCCGGTATTTCTTTCCCGTCGCCTCCGACAGCCATTCGAGATAGGCCTGCATGTCGTCCCAGCTGATGCAGATGACGGGATCGCGGTCGGTCTGCCTGAAGCCAGGATTCTCCCAGTTGGCCTTGCTGGTCGTTTCCCACTTGTCGTGGCTGACCTCGGCAAAGCAGCGCCGGGCCGGCTTGTAGCCGGTCGCCTGGATGAACTCGGCGAACTGCCCGCGCGTCACCGGATACTTGCCCATCGAGAAAGCGCGGATGTTCATCTTGGTCTGAGGACCCTCGCGTTCATTGCGATCGTCTTCGTCATCCGGCGATCCCATCATGAAGGATCCCGCGGGGATTGAAACCATCTCCGGGCAGTCCTTGCACATCGCGACCTTGCCGCTGGGCGCAGCTGGCGTCTTCGCGGTGGGCGCGGGTGCTGCCGGCGCGGGTTCCGGCGCCGGAGCCGGTGCGACGGCGACCTGCGGCTCGGCCGCCCTTTGTCCGGGGTTGAAGCTGAAGGCGCCGGTCAACGAGGAGGACTCCCAGGGGATCTGTTCCTTCTGGGTCGCAGCGATCACCTCGACGCGCGCGTCACGGAAGGCCTCTTCGATCGGAATGCCTGGCTTCTGCATCGCCTTGGTGAGCGCCGTCGTGTAGGGGCTGTTCTTGCCGCTGCCGTCCGCGGCGGTGGCACCCGGTGCCGTCGAATAGGCGATGAAGCTCCCCATCGGCGCGTCCATGCGCGCGAGGCCTTGATCCGCCGAGCGCATGCCCCGCGACAGCGGGTTGTTACGGCAGGCATCTAGAATGATGATGTTGAGCGCGTTCCCGGCGAACTCCATCTGTTTCAGGATCAATCCTGCATCGACCGCTTCGAGATCGGCATCCGCCGCCTTGGTGATGTTCGCCTTCAGCGGAATGAGAAAATTGGTGCCGCCCACCTGGATGCCGTGACCGGCGTAGTAGAACAGGCCGACCGCCGACCCACCGGCATTGGTGAGCTTGGTGCCGAAGTCGGAGATCGCGCGCTTCATCTGCTGGAGGTCGGCGTCCTGCACCTTAACCACGTCGAAGCCGAGCTTCTTCAGGGTGGCCGCCATCAGCTCCGCGTCATTGGCCGGATTGGTCAGCTTCGGCAGGTCGCCGCCGTATTTGGAATTCCCGATCACCAGCGCGACCCGTGGCTCGGCTCCGGCGGGCGCAGCCATGAACAGAGCCGGCGCCGCCAGCGCCATAAAAGCAAGCACAGCCAGCAACCAACGCCGCATCGATCCCTCCCCAAGAGCGCAAAAATCCTAATGGATTCCGCCAGGGCCGAGAAGTGCGTCGCCTCACATATTGAGGTCGAGGTTGTCGGTAATTATCCCGCTCTGCCGCCCCTATGCCGACTGTCGCCCGATCTCTTCCTTGCGCCGCGCCACATAGGCGTCGAGCGCTTCGGCAATGCCGGGATCCAGCGCCGGCTGCTCGTAGCTTTTGAGCAGCTCTTTCCAGATCGCATTGGCGCGCTCGGTGCCGGTCTTCGACCCGCTGTCCTGCCAGTTCTCGAAATTGCGCCAGTCGGACAGCATCGGCTCGTAGAAGGCGCGCTCGAAGCGGGCGAGGGTATGACCGGTGCCGAAGAAATGCCCGCCGGGCCCGACCTCGCGGATGGCCTCGAGGCCGAGGCTGTCTTCGTCGATCTGCAGCGGGTTCAGGAACTCGCGCATCAACTGCAGCATCTCGGCATCCAGGATAAGCTTCTCGAACGACGCGGTCAGCCCGCCTTCCAGCCAGCCCGCCGCATGCTCGATCAGGTTGACGCCACCCATGATCGTGCCCCAGAGCGACATGCCGCCTTCATAGGCCGCCTGCACATCGACGCAGTTCGAGGCCGTCACGTTGGAAGAGCGGAACGGAATCTTGTAGCGCCGCGCGAGCTGCCCGGAGGCGAGCGCCGCCTTGGCATATTCCGGCGTGCCGAAGGCGGGCGAGCCGGTTCGCATGTCGACGTTCGAGGTGAAGCCGCCATAGAGCACCGGCACGCCCGGCGCATAGATTTGCGCCAGCGCGATCAAGGCCAGTGCCTCGGCATTCTGCTGCGTCAGCGCGCCGGCAATGGTGACCGGGCTCATGGCGCCGGCCAGCGTGAAGGGCGTCATCGCCACCGGCTGGCCGGCTTTCGCCATCGCGGCCAGGCCTTCGCCCATCGGGATGTCGAGCCGAAGCGGCGAGTTGGAATTGACCACGGTCACGGTCACCGGGCTTGCGCGCAACTCCTCGCGCGTCTTGCCCATGGCGATCGCCGCCATCTCGATCGCATCCTCGACGCGGTAGCCGCCCAGCGCCCAGCATTGCCAGGTCTTGTCGGTCAGAGCGATCGCCGCGCGGTAGAAGTCGAGATGCCGCGTCTCCGCCGGAAGATCGGTCGGCTCGATCGGGCAGCCGCCTTCCTGGTGGATCACGTTGAGGCGATGCACGACGCGGATGTAGTCGCACATGTCCTGGTAATTGCCGGCGCGCCGGCCGCGATCGAGATCGCTGGCGAAAGCCGGGCCGCCGGTCGCGGCGAAGATCATATGCGGCCCCCCGACCCGGACATTGTGGGCGGGGTTGCGCGCCTCCAGCGTGAACTCGGACGGCGCCTTGGCGATGAAGCTCTCGATCAGCTCGGGCGCGAAGCGGACGCGCTGGTTGGTTTCGTCGACCTCGGCGCCGGCGGCCTTGAGGACGCGGCGGCTCTCTTCATGCAGCACCTCCATTCCAACCTCCTGGAGGAGGCGGAGCGAGGCGCGGTGGATGGATTCAAGCTCGTCGGCGGAGAGCAGCTGGATCGGCGGGTAGCGGTTCTCGATCCGGGCAAAGGGCAGCTGGCGGATGCCCTTGACCGGCACCCGGCGCTCTTTCCGCCGCGCTGACTCGCGGGCGCCCCGTTCTCCGCTCATCCCACGCTCCCTCGGACCGGCTATATCCTCAAGCTGTATACAGCTTGCCGCCGCCTGTCAATTGGCGGGCACCTCGGCGAGGATTGAAACGGCCGCCGGCCGGGTCTGGGAGACCGGCTGCCGGAGATAGGGCAGAAACTGGCTGGCATTGACGCCGAGCCCGAGCGGCTCGGTCTTGTTGCGCGGCATGTGGCCGAAGCCGGCGATGATGCCGATCAGCGCCGGCTGGTTGGCGCCGTCCAGCAGGATGATGCCGCCGCCGCTGTCGCCGACCCGGAAGACGCAGTCGAGTTGCAGCCAGCTGTCGTCGGGGAAGAGGCCGAGCTCCTGCTGCGACAGCAGCCGGCATTTCTCGTGCACCCGGAGCTCGTCATAGGGGCCGCTGCCGTAGCCGGCGGTCACCAGCCGGTTGCCGGAATCGATCATGTGCAGCATGCCGTCGATGGTGAGATTGGCGACGGTGATCGGTTGCACGGCGGTCACCGGTGGGCTGATCTGCAGCACCACCCAGTCTTTCGCCACATCCTCGTTGCGCAACTTGCCGCCGCGCAGGACCGCGCCCTGGCCGAGAAAAGCGACGCCGCGCGAAGGCGGCAGTGCCTGCAGTCCGCCCATGTTCGGCCGGAAGACGAGCTCGCCCGGGGAAGCGGGACGCTTCGCCGTGTTCAGGAACAGGCAGTGCGACGCGGTCACCACGATGTCGCGCGCGACCAGCACGCCGGAGCAATGCACGTCGGCGGCGTTGGTCGACACCTGGCCGATCGCGGCCTGCCAGGTAAGGCTCGCGCGCGGCTGCAGCTGCGGTCCGCGCGGACCCTCGGTGCCGCACCCGGTGAGGAGCAGCAGGGCCAGCAGGCCGAACCCGACGGCAATCCGCGCCGCAGCGTGTGGCATCGTGTCTCCCTTCGCGATTCGACCGGAAAACTACCAGTTTGGTCATGACAAGGGCATTGCTTCGTGCAACGCCGCCCCTAGATTTCCGAGTGATGACGGGGCCCCGGAACTGGTTTAGAAGCACCCCATCACGGATAAGCGGGAGATAGAGGCCTTGAGCGCAATGAAACTGCTGCGCAAGAGCGGCGTCCTGGCGGCGATCGACACGGCGGACCTGGAGGCGGCGGCGGCGCAAGCCGGTCGACTCGGACCCTCGGTCGCCGGCATCAAGCTCGGCCTGGAATTCTACATGGCGCATGGCGCGCCCGGCTATCGCCGGATCGCCGCCATCGTCGCCGCCCAAAAGGAAGGTGCCAGCGGCCCGGCGCCGATCTTCCTCGATCTCAAGTTCCACGACATCCCGAACACGGTCGCGGGCGCGGTGCGCTCGGTCGCGTCCCTCGAGCCGCTGATCCTCAACGTGCATGCCGCGGGCGGCAAGACCATGATGCGCGCCGCGCGCGATGCCGCGGCAGAAAGCGCCGACAAATTCAACCTGCGCCGGCCGAAGGTCATCGGGGTCACGGTTCTCACCAGCCTTGACGACGTCGATCTCAGGCGCGTCGGCCAGTCGGTGCCGGCGAGGGACCAGGTGCTGCGCCTGGCCGAGCTCGCCAAGGAAAGCGATCTCGACGGCGTGGTCTGCTCGCCGCAGGAGATCGCGCCGTTGCGCGAGCGTCTCGGCAACGACTTCCTGTTGGTGACGCCGGGCATCCGTCCGGAATGGGCAGCCGTGGGCGACCAGAAGCGCGTCATGACGCCGGCCGAGGCCGCGCGCGCTGGCGCCGATTACCTGGTGATCGGCCGCCCGATCACCGCCGACCAGGATCCCGCCGGCGCCGCCGGAAGGATCGCGGCGGAAATCGACGCCGCGTGATCGCCGCGCATGATTGCTGAGCCCAAGCGCGAGATCCTGCTCGGCCCGCTGCTGCGTGCGGGCCTGCGGCGCAGCTGGGATGCGCGCGATCATTTCCTGCGCCTCGCGATCCTGCCCCTGGCGGCGATGCTTTTGATCCTGGTGCCGCTGCAGCAGGTCATGCTCGAAGCGATGGCCAAGGCGAGCCCGAACCAGATTCCCGAGGACGGCGGCGCGATGCCGCAAATCGCGCTGCTCGCCGTGGCGTATGCCGCGACCCTGGCGGTCTTCTCGGTCAACTGGCTGCGCCAGCTGACGCTCGGCATGGAGGCGGCGCCCGGGATCGGCCTTTCCTTGAGCGGCCGGCATCTCCGCTTCTTCCTGCTGTTCCTCGCGACCTCGATCGGCAGCGGCTTCGTCGCCCTCATTCTCATGCTGCTCCTCGCCGGCGTCGGCATGCCGGGCGTCATGGCGGCGCTGCTCGCCAGCCTGCTGATCTGGGGCGCGCTGGCCGTCCGCATCTCGCCGAGCTGGATCGGCATCGCGCTCGATGCGCCGATGCCGCTGAAGACCGCCTGGAAACGCACGGCCGGCCAGGGCTTCAAGCTGCTGGTCGC